>JBDRFR010000068.1:0-3426 GCA_043818675.1 Nanobdellota archaeon | reverse complement strand
AAATCAACAAGATTATCCATCAAAAATCACCTCTATTTATTGTTAATTTATAGTCGATAAACTAATATATATAATTTTCGTTATTGATAACAAACAAAGTTTACGAAAACTAAGAAATCACTGAATTATGCAAAGTTCCCTGCTCTTTTTAACGAAGTTTTTGCTTTCTGTTCCTGTATTGTTTCAGTCATTTGATATTGGAATCTAGATCGCTTATTCATTTCCATCGAATAAAAAGCCATAATTTCCTCTGACTTAACAGAAGCGATTTCCAGAGCATCTTCTTTAGTGTCCTCATATTCTTCCAAAAGCCCTTTCCTGACCCTATCCATGACCAAAACAATTAAAGCATCGCTGGTAACTTTATGAACCACTTTTGAGCCAGTCTTATAGCCAAGATGCAAAAGGACAGCATTTGCAATATAGAACATTGAATAATAAGATATCACAACAATCCATAAATAAGGCTTTAATGTACTGTTCATACACTCTTCTGCAAGATTAAGCGAAATTTCCGCATTTTTGATGTACATAGCTTTGGCTGTTTCATTCTTTTCCTTTTTGATAAGTCCATCCTCTAAGTATTTATCAAAATTCTGCTTGGCCTCTTTTTTCTTATCTTTATCTATCAATTAAATCATCTTATAATATGGCTCTATACCGTATAGAATCACATTGTTTTTTAAAGCTTCCTGCCCTACATTCGATTCTTTTGCATCAATCATCTGAGTAAACTGGCTTTCTGAGAATATTAGAGGATGTAAATGCAAAGACATTGAACGTGATATCCTGATAACATCTTTTTCAAAGACTTCTTGAAAGTTATTAGGGCATATAAACATTAAGTCAATATCAGAACTCTTAGTTTGTGTCTTTTTTGCATAAGAGCCAAATAGCAGCAAAACATACAACTTTGATTTTATTTGCCTCTTGAAGTTCCCTAGCATAACTGCAAGGTTTTTATTCTTCAATATTTCCGTTCTACGTTCAAATTCTGCCTCGAATAAAATTGGATGAACCAAATCATTAAGCTTAACCCTGCTAGACTGCCCAAAGGTTTCAATCTTTATCAATGATATTTTTTCCAGCCGTTTGATAATGGAATAAACATTCTTATAATCCATCTTTATGGCTTTTGATATATTAAGAATGTTCAACTCTTCATTTTTATGCTCCAAAAGGAATTTGATAATAGTTGACTCTTTACTTCTCATGTTAATAACACCATAGAATTATGGTAATAAGACCATATATATAAATCTTTCGCTTATTGACAAGAAAAAACTACAAGAAAGTCACCTCAGGTGACAATTTTTAGGAATGAACAGTAATCCAGTCCAATAATTCCCCCTGACTTTTTGGGATTTCTGGCGGTGGTTTCTTTCAATACCACACAAATTCAAGTTCATTATGACAATATTTTATTCTTTAAAGCCCAAAATTATAAAGATACTGTAGATCTATAAAAAACCTAATTCTTTTAACCTAAAATCAAATCTAAAGATATTTGCTCGTAACTTAAAGAGTATTTAACAGCCCTTTGAGGAGAATAATTATCTTCGTGGAATACAGCCCATTTACAAAAAAATCAATAATACATTCCCATATAGTATGGTAAGAATATATGCAACTAAAAAGCTTGGAACAAAAGGTATCCCTTCTTTTATTAAAATTTTTTTAATCTTTCCTATTTTTGCATAATTTATCAATTGACTGATTTGTTTTTTGGTAATCCCTAAATCTTTTGGCCCGCATATATTTTTACCGTTGATTTTGACATTACGAGCTATCCAATCGCCTTCTGTAAGCTCCCTGGGTGATACATACTTGTACATACATACTTTCTCAACAATTTTTACAAGGTGCCATAAGTAATAAAGAATTATCAACATCACTATCATAAACATGTTAATTTTCAGCAGAATATTTTTAGTTGCTATAATAATATATGTTAATATGACAAGCGCAATAACAAAGAATACATTAAATAATGAGTACAATTTTTTTCCGGACATGCGCTTTTTTATTTCGTGCCTAAACTTTTTTCCGTTTTTGATTGACAGGATCACACTCCAGAAAATTCCGTAAAATGCACCAGCTATAAGAACATTAACAAAAAATGATATTAAAGAATATCCCTTATAATCAATATTAAATATGTTCAGTCCGATAAGCGCCCCAAGGCCCATTATCATTTTTGAATCCCCGCCTCCCCATTGGCCAGTATGAAACATAAGAAGAGCAATAGCTAAACATAATAAGAACCCAAATATACTGTTTAACAGATATGCCCAGGTGCCATAAATTGATGACGCAAGGGTGCCAATAGCAAACCCAATCGCAATAAGGCTAAAATTAACCCAATCCGGAACCTCCCTGCTCTTAAAATCAGTATACGACCCGATAAATAACCCGATCAGAACAACAATCTGGATCAATAATTCAACCATTTAATTATAAAAAATAAGAAAATTTATAAACATTCCGCCATTAATTCTATCATTACTAATAAGTAAAAATAATATGAACCTTGACAAAAACATTGTTGATAAGTTTAAGGGAATTGTAAATAGAGGCTATATTAAGCTGGAAGTTCCAAAACACGTTGCTATTGTAACCGAAGGCAAGACAACCTGGACAAAAAAGCATGAATTATCAATCGAAGAAGCATACAAAAAAAGTTTTATAATTATCAGAAGCACAACCCACTCCGCAATTAAGCTTGGCATTCCGATAATAACATTCTACCTCTTATCCACTAAAATGAAAGATCTTGAGCAATTTTCCATCCTGATGGACTCGCTAAAAGATTTCTTTGATGATTTGATAAACAGGGAATTTATTGGTAAATCCGGCGTGAAGATTAACGTTTTCG
The DNA here is from genome assembly GCA_043818675.1 of Nanobdellota archaeon. GTDB lineage: Archaea > Nanobdellota > Nanobdellia > Woesearchaeales > DATDXC01 > JBDRFR01. The sequence goes on along the minus strand of JBDRFR010000068.1, from coordinate 551 downwards.
GGAAATGGTATGATCTTCCAGGCAGAGTGGTAGAATCAATAAAAAACACTGTTGATAAAACTAAAGACAACAATAATTATTATCTTAATTTTTGCATAAATTATTCAGGCCAGGAAGAGATAGTTGACGCTATAAAGCTTATCGCTCGCAAGATAAAGGCTGACAAGCTGGACATTGACAGCATCACAAAAGAGATGGTAAAAGAAAACCTGTACAGCTCCAATTTTTCCCCGCCTGATTTGATAATAATAAACGGAACAACAAAAACAAGTGATCTATTGCTTTGGGATTCAGGAAGAACCAGCATCTACTTTACAAACAAGCTTTGGCCCGACTTTGACAGGATAGACTTTATGGACGCGATAAAAGAATACCAGAAAGGTAAATAAGTTAACTAATATTAAGTTATCGTGTGTTATCCGTTTATTATTTCCCTTCGATAAAATAATTGATGTTTTCATATATTAAACCTCTGCTTTCATCTTCCTTATGAAAGCCATATGGGGTGTTTCTAACTCATCGATTCTTAAGCTTAAATGAGGTCTTACCTC
>JBDRFR010000067.1:0-4440 GCA_043818675.1 Nanobdellota archaeon | reverse complement strand
ATTGTTAGGATAAATTAAAAGGAAATGTGAAAAATATAAGAAAAGAACAAAGGAGAGGAATGAATTCATACAGGTAATCTAATTTTGGATTAATAAGATGAAGTTGGCTCTTGTCGAGTGGGCTTTTTCAAAGCGTTCCTATAGTTAAAAACCAAAATTATTATATAGATGTATTTCTTTAGATAGGTTATGGGAGAAGTTGTGAACTTAATAGATAAAATTAAGAAATACTATAAGTTCAGCCCTAAAGAAGTCCGAAGCATAATTATTACTATACTGGTTTTGGCGTTTATTGTTTCTTTTGGAGATTGGGGGCCTGGTGAAGAAGTTGACCTTGTATACGGACTAATAAACCTAGTAAATTCTGTCCTGGTTGTAACATTATCTTTTCTGGTGCATATATCTGCAAAGAAAATAGCAGCATTACATGTTGGATTCAGAGCAGAGTACAATATGTGGTCGTTTGGCTTGATACTTGGCCTGATGATCGTATTTTTATCAGCAGCACTAGGCAAACCTATTTGGATTTTACTTGCAGGAGGTGTTATGCTTCAACATTTAGCAGGGCATAGGCTAGGATATTTCAGGTATGGGGTCGATTATTATCAGGCGGGCTGGACAGCCATGGCTGGACCATTATCAAATATTTTCCTTGCGATAATCTTTAAGGCCTTAAGCGGTGTTATAGTTAATGGATTGATACTTAAAGCCATTACTTTTAACTTACTGTTTGCGTTTTACAATGTTTTGCCATTCCCGCCGCTGGATGGGTCAAGAATGTTTTTTGGGTCAAGAATGGTATATGCGTTAAGCTTCTTTTTTGTGCTTGCTGCTGTAATATTATTATGGATTGATATTCCGATATGGATAGCATTATTGGGGTCTGTGCTGATTGCAGTAATAGGCTGGTTATTATATTATATTTTTTTTGAGAAGGGATACTGGCAGGGGCCGTTTACATAAAAATGGTTGAATTTTTTAAAAGCTGGGCAGAAGTAATGTTTTTTGCATTACTTGTAATCGGATTTTTGTTTTCATTACTTACACCATCAGCAGTGTTAAGCTATGCCTTAATCTTCTGCGCAGGAATGATGGGCGGCAGATTAATATTCGAAAGAAAAGATAAACTGCAGTTCCCGTATTATCTTATGATTTTTGGATTTCTGATTGGTTATTTACTAGGCGCATTTTATGGCAACAGAAATGTTATAGTGATACTGTTTGTTATCGGCGGGTTTTTAAGCTATTACCTTCATGACAGCGGGATTATCAGAGATGTTAGGTATTAAAATGATAAAACTTGCCCCTAATGTATGGAAAATTAATGTAGATTCTAATGTGTATTACTTGGATTTAGCAGAGAAGATTATTATTGATACAGGATCAAGGTCTGATCAGGAAACAGTTAAAGAAGAGATAGAACAGGTTGTGCAACTGGACAAGGTTGACAAAGTAATCTTGACACATATTCATTATGATCATGCTGGCAACGTGGATTTGTTCCCTCATGCAACAGTATTTGCTTCTTATCAGGAAATTGAAGATTTTAAAAAGAACCCGCTTGTAAGTTTCAATCTAAACCCTAAAATTATATTATACCTTATAAAAAAATTGGAAGATATTAATAAAATTCAGAAATTCTTATCAAAGAATCAGATAGAAATGATCAATGTGCCCGGCCATACTCGTGGCAGTATTGCATTATTTTATAAAAAAGAGAGAATATTATTTTCAGGGGATTGTTTGTTTGAAAATGGAATTGGAAGATGTGATCTGCCAAATTCAGCAGCATCAGAGATGGATAATAGCCTTGAAAAACTTGACAAAATTGATTATAAAATCTTGGCGCCTGGACATGATTACTAAGGGTCGGCTTATAATCCATTCTTAAATGAAAAAACCTAAGATTTGGTATCCCAACAAAATAGGGCTCCGAAGGGTTATAAAAATCATCAAGAAGGCAATTACAACTTGGAAGATAATAACGATGCAGGCATAGGGGTATTAAACCCAAGCTGAAATAAATTCTGTTCAGTACATCAAATTTAAAAATACTTTACTAAGATATTTAAACAGGAAAACCTTTCTTAATTAATGATTAAAAATTTTGAGCCAAGATTATACCAGCAGACAATATTTAGCAATGCAACAACCAAAAATACCCTGGTAGTGTTACCAACAGGGATGGGCAAAACCAATATTTTTCTTATGCTTGCCGCCCACAGGTTAAGATTATACCCAGGATATAAAATATTATTTATCGGGCCGACAAGACCGCTTATAGACCAGTACATGGAAGTTTTCAAAAGACATTTTGACCTGCCTGAAGATAAACTTGCAATTTTCACAGGGAATGTGAAACCTGAAATACGGGCAGAATTATGGAAATCTGCAAAGATAATATTCTCAACACCCCAGGGGCTTGAAAATGATATAATATCCAATAGAATCAACCTATCGGAAGTATGCTTGCTTGGAATAGATGAGGCACACAGAGCGGTTGGAGATTATGCGTATGTGTTTGTTTCCAAACAATACATTAAAAAAGCTGATTATCCTAGAATACTGGCGCTGACAGCATCGCCTGGTTCGGATATGGAAAAAATTAAAGAAGTTTGTGAAAATCTAGCAATAGAAGATATCGAGGTCAGAACGGATAAAAGCTCTGATGTAGCGCCATATATTAAAGAAGTAGACCTGGACTGGGTAACTGTTGAACTGCCGCCAATATTTCTAGATGTGCAGAAATATCTTAAAGATTTTCTAAAAGACAGGATAGGAAAACTGAAAGAATGGGGGATGATTACAAGAAAAAATTTAGATTTAAAATTTGTTACAAAAAAAGATCTTCTTGGATTGCAGGCAGAATTACGAGGAAGGGCTGCTTCCGGCGAGAAAGATTTGGTGCTATGGAACGCTATTTCAGTCCTTGCAGAAATTATGAAAATGCAGCATGCAGTAGAACTTCTGGAAACCCAAGGAGTAATTCCACTATACAAATATCTTGATAAGATGAATACTGATTCTGTCACAACAAAAGTTAAAGCTTTAAAAAATATCGTAAAAGATGTCAATTTTAAGTCGGCGTTAATTAAAACTGATAAACTTAACGAAGATAAAATTGAACATCCAAAACTGGTAGAACTGCAAAGAATAATTGAAAAAGAGATTGTGCATAACCAAGATGTGAAAATTATTATTTTTAACCAATACAGGGATAATACGCTCGACATTAAAGAAAAACTAAACAAAATTGAAAAAATTCGGGCAGAGATATTTGTTGGACAGACAAAAAAAGGAGATACCGGCTATACGCAAAAACAACAAAAAGAGGTGCTTGATAAATTTAGAAGCAATGAATTCAATATTATTGTTGCAACATCAGTAGGAGAAGAAGGAATTGATATACCCAAAGTGGACCTTGTGATATTTTATGAACCTATACCGTCAGCGATTCGACACATTCAAAGAAGAGGCAGAACCGGAAGGCAGGAAAAGGGAAGAGTTATAATCCTAATGACGAAAAACACACGAGATGAAGGGTATAGATGGTCAGCACACCATAAAGAAAAACAAATGTATAGAAACCTGGAAGATATTAAAAGAAAAATTAAACTTACTGCGCCAAAACTTGAAAGATTTATTTCTCCGGATAGTGATGTTAAGATTATTGCTGACCACAGAGAAAAAAGTTCTGGAGTGATGAAAGAACTTGTGGATTTAGGTGTGAATATCCATCTTGAAAAATTGGATAATGCTGACTATCTGCTAAGCTCACGATGCGGGGTGGAATTCAAAACAGTACAGGATTTTGTGGATTCTATAGTAGATGGAAGATTGTTAAACCAGCTTAAAATGTTAAAACAGGGATTTGAACGGCCAATAGTGATTATTGAAGGAACTGAAGATATATACTCAGTGCGTAATGTTCATGCAAATTCTATCAGAGGAATGTATGCAACGATTGCTGTAAGTTATGGAATACCGCTCATTTTTACAAAAAATACCAAAGAGACAGCATCGGTTCTGTCAATCATAGCAAAAAGGGAACAGGCAGAAACCGGTAAAGACTTTAGCCCACATGCAGAAAAACGAGTAATGTCGATAAAAGAATGGCAGGAGTATATTGTTGCATCATTCCCGGGAATAGGGGCAACGCTTGCAAAGCCGCTTCTAAAAAAGTTTAAGACTGTCAAGAAGATTGTTAACGCTAAAACTGAACAGCTGGAGAAGGTTGAAAAGATAGGGCCAAAAAAGGCAGAAAATATCAGAAAGGTGCTGGATTCTGAGTGGGAGAATTGCAACTACTAAGGTAAAACCGAAAAAAGCAAATACTACCTAATCCAGTGATATGTTCTATGCTGAGTTGGAGACAAAAACTAAGAAATGCTGAACTTGAAAATTCTCGTAAAGAAGCAATTATTAATAAACAAGAAGAAA
>JBDRFR010000066.1:0-8696 GCA_043818675.1 Nanobdellota archaeon | reverse complement strand
ACACCATATGTTGGGTTGGGACGAACAGCAATCCATGTTCTTCTAGTGGTAACTATGTCAAACATCATGAAAACAGTAAGATTGTTAGGATAAATTAAAAGGAAATGTGAAAAATATAAGAAAAGAACAAAGGAGAGGAATGAATTCATACAGGTAATCTAATTTTGGATTAATAAGATGAAGTTGGCTCTTGTCGAGTGGGCTTTTTCAAAGCGTTCAAAAATCTAAGTTTCAAAACGTTTATATAGTATACTACTGTTTCCGGACATATGGATAGAATAGTAAAAAAAGCCACTGCAAAACTACCTACAAAATCTTATGGGGAATTTATTCTGCACGTGTACGAAGATGATAAATCTAACCATCACGTAGCGCTTGTTAAAGGAAATGTCTCTGAAGATGTTTATGTGAGGGTGCATTCGGAATGTTTGACAGGAGAGGTATTTCACAGCAAAAGATGCGATTGCGGACAACAGCTTGAAAAAGCATTGAAGATTATTTCAGAAAAAGAGGGAGTTTTTATCTATCTTGGCCAGGAAGGTAGGGGTATTGGGCTTCTTAATAAAATCAAGGCATATGCGTTGCAGGATCAAGGGTATGATACAGTAGAAGCTAACGAAAAGTTAGGATTTAAACCCGACCTTAGAGATTACACTATAGGAGCGCAAATTCTTGCAGACCTTGGAGTAAAAAATATCAGATTGTTAACTAATAATCCAAAAAAAATTTCCGGTCTTGAAAAGTACGGTATAAAAATTACCGAAAGAGTGCCAATAATTATTAAACCTAATGAATATAATAAGAAATATCTAAATACAAAAAAAAATAAGTTAGGGCATCTGCTTGATAAGGAAGGATATGTTTAAAATTTCAGCACTTCCATTACCCTGCCGATATCTTCTTCATTAATTACAAATAAAGTGTCTGTCCAGGTTGACATTGTTTCAATTATGTTAATACCATTTTCTGCAAGCAGAGAAGTCAGATACGCGATAACTCCGGTGGTTTTTTCAAGATCATTTGGGCTTTTTAAGGTTACCTCTGCTAAGTTGGAAGTGATTTTTAATACCTTTGTCTTAAACAGTTTCTCTATATGGCCCTTAAACTCATCAGCGGTGATTAATGTTATTGTAGAGCTTCCTTCAATAACATGGAAAACCTCGGCCTTGTCCTTAATGTCTTTTTGAAGTTCAAGCAAATGGTTAAAATAAATGTCTTTTTCAATCACAACAACCACAATCTTGTTTTTCAGTCCCAGTTTGCTTTGTTTAAGAATTTCCATGATTTTATCTTCCATAACCATCTCTTTTTTAAGCTTACGGGAATATCTTCTGCAAGCAATTAAAATTGCATCAAAATTTATTTTCAGGTCAAGGCCAATATGTGACGAAATTTGTCTTGTTAAGGCTGAATAATTTATCATGCCCTTGCGCAAACAATCTTTAATGCTTGGATGTTGCTTAATATAATCCTCGGTTATTTTTGTTATATTCATTTTCTCAAAATCCCCTTTAATTTTTTAACATTATGAACATACCATTTATCATCTTGAACCCTGCACGAAAATAAGACTGAACTTAGACAGATCAATAGTTCATACAATTCCCGCCTCAATTGAAAATCTTTAGAGATTCTTTTAAATTTGAGGTAGCCATCTAAAAATACCTCTTCCAGATCAATACGATTTTCAAACATCCAATACAAAGATTTAGTAATATCCAGTTCATTATGGCCAGAGATCGCCCATTCAACGTCGATAATACCTGTAATTTTGTTATTTGATGTAAGTATATGAGATAAATGAAAATCTTTGTGAACAAGGCAAGGTTTAACCTTTATGTCCAAAAGATGCCGATTTTTCTGATAATACTCCTTGATAGAACTAAGAATTTTAAGGCCGAGCCTTTTGTATCTTTGTAAATTCTTAATTTTGTTATCAAAATCATAGTCACAAAAATTGACCCATTTTGTAAATCCCGGATTGATTTTTTTTCCTACAATCCAGCCAAATTTACTAAAATTAATACTATTAATTTGAGCTAAATACTCACCGGATTTGGATATTAACATTTTATTGCCTGTTGTCAATTTTCTGCCAGGTATCTTTTTTAATATGCTAAAAGCATAAGGAGAATATTTTCGGGATGCATCAATATGATAAATTTTAGGAACAGGCACACTGGTTTTTTTTCGTATTAGATTGTAAACATATTCCTCCTTCTCAGCTTTCCAAAATTCAGTTGGATAAAATCTTAGAACTAATTCTTTTTTGGGATTTATAATATCAACACTATAGGTTTTATTAACGCAACCGCGTCGAAATTGCTTTATAGAAATAACAGTACAACTAGGAAATGCATGCTTAACTTTACCCCCAACTTCTTTCATCAGTCCATACTAATTTTACTGTTTCTTATAAAATCCGTAACTTTAGGATTAAGTTCAACCAAACTTAAATCCATATAATCTGAAAGTTCTTTTTGCATTTATAATCATTAAAAAAGGGCCTCTTTGGGCCCAATGAGATGGAGCGTGTATGCCTTCAATTTGTTCGGTACTCTAAAAAACACACCGCTCATCCATTATTCTGGAAGAGCTAATATATAAATGTTTTGTTTTGGACATTTATGTTTTTAATAAGTAGTTTAGTATACAATGGGACAATAGTGTTCAAAACAGCAGTATTAACACAGACCAATTGCTTAGCCTCACTATAAATCTCTATTTTAGAAGTAATATATCCAGATTTATAAGCGGTTGGAAGAGTTTTAGCAGTCAGTCTGATTAGAAATATTTAAGTTTGGAAAAATCCAAAGTTGAAAAATAATCCTGTGTGGTCTCTGCCCGACGAATTTCGATGGTCTTACCAGTCTCTCTTAACAATAATTCACTTGAGCGTAGCTTCCCATTATAATTAAAGCCCATGGCATATCCGTGAGCGCCTGTATCATGAATGACGAGTATATCTCCAACATTGATTATTGGAAGTCTTCTATCTATTGCAAATTTATCGTTATTTTCGCATAAAGAACCGGTAACGTCATAGGTCATATTAAGTGGTTGGTTTTCCTTACCCAAAACTGTTATATGATGATAAGCGCCGTACAATGCAGGGCGCATCAAATTTACCATACAGGCGTCGCAACCTACGTATTTCTTGTAAGTGTTTTTGATGTGTCTTACAGTAGTTACCAAATAGCCATAAGGACCGGTAATAATTCTACCACATTCCATAAATACCTTTAATGGAGCCAAATTGTTTTTTACAATTTTTTCATCATAAGCTTTTTTGATACCTTGAGCAAGTTTATCATAGGAGACAGGTTTATCTTCAGGTTTGTAAGGTATGCCAATACCGCCCCCTAGGTTGACAAATTCAAACTTAATACCCAAATCATTTGATAGTTCAATAACTAATTCGAACAACATTTCAGCAGTCTCAATGAAATACTTATAGTTAAGTTCGTTTGAGATGATCATAGTATGAAGACCAAACCTTTTAACACCTTTCTCCTTTAGGATTTTATAGCCTTCAAAAAGCTGCTTTTTAGTAAAGCCATACTTGGCTTCTCCTGGTTTGCCAATTATTGTGTTACCTTGCCTGATATTACCCGGATTATACCTAAAACAAACCAGGTCGGAAATACCAGCTGTATCTTCAAGAAACTTAATATGGCTAATATCGTCCAGATTGATAATAGCCCCTAACTTTTTTGCCATAATAAATTCTTCTGCTGGCGTGTCGTTAGAAGTGAACATAATATTTTCACCTACAATTCCAACTTTTTCGGATAACAGTAATTCAGGAAGAGAACTGCAGTCCATACCAAACCCTTGTTTTTTCAGAATTTTTAAGATGAAAGGATTTGGATTAGCCTTAACTGCAAAATACTCTTTAAAGCCTTCAATCTCCTTAAAAGCTTCTTTTAATTTATTAGCATTATCAATAATAGCTTTCTCATCATAAATATGAAAAGGCGTTTTATATTTTTCAATTTGTTCTTTTGTAAAAGGTATTTTAGTCATTTTTTGATGCCAGGTCGCCATTTAGGCCCCAATTATTTTTTTTTACTTCATTTATTATGATGGTGGTTTTCTCTTTTGAAACACCCTGCTTTTCAAACACTTCTGTTATACCTTTAATTATTTCAGACTTTTGCTCATCAGTCCTGCCATCCCACATATCAATTTTTACAACTGGCATTTTAATTCTCAAAAGATTTGATTTTATTTAAATTTATTGTCAATTTTGTTCATAACCGTTCCCAAGCATAAGATATGCTGAGAGATATAAAGCTGAGTCCAAGGTAGTAGTTGGCAAATCTGAAGGTGGATTTATGTTTTTTTGCATAGTATTAACCAACCCAGTAATCTCTTCTACATGCAGCTCTATCATTATTCGGAGAAGTCTGCCTGGAGTACAGCGTTTTACCTGATCTCTTTTGTATTCAGCTATGGCTTCTTCAAGACATCTTTGATGAACATCCATTTCAATCAGAAAATCAAAATAAAATATAAAGCTTTTCCTATAAGATGCCCATACTGATTAAAACTTTCTTCAGTTCTACCCTATGTTCATCTGATAATTCGCACATTGGAAGCCTATACACCTCTTCACACATACCTTTCATAGCAACTGCTGCCTTGATAGGGATTGGATTAGTTTCAATGAATTCTACTGCAAATAAGGGCATTAACTCCCGATTTAATCTTTCAGCTTGCTCCATATTACCATCCAGAGCTGCCTTAACCATGGCTGACATTTTATCAGGAACTAAATTCGATGCAACTGAGATAACCCCGTTACCACCTGCTTTTATCAAATCAAGAGTCATGTTGTCATCACCACTCAAAACTGAAAATCCATCAGGTCTTTGAGCTATAACATCTTTCATCTGATTCAGGTCTCCAGAAGCTTCTTTTACAGCTTTGATGTTTGAGCAATCGGTTGCAAGCCTTATCAAAGTCGGGGTTTCAACGTTAACTCCGGTCCTGCCTTTAATATTATAAACAATGCATGGAAAATTTACCGAATCAGCTATTGCTTTAAAGTGCCTATACAAACCTTCCTGTGTAGGTTTATTGTAATATGGATTCACAAGTAGACAAGCATCAGCACCAACCTCTTCAGCATGCTTTGTAAGCCTTATTGCCTCAGTAGTGGAATTTGAGCCTGTACCTGCAATGACAGGAACTCTTTTGTTCACATGTTTAACTGTAAGCTCAATTACTCTGTCATGTTCGTTATGGTCAAGTGTTGGGCTTTCACCGGTTGTACCGCATGGTACAATCCCTGAAACACCGTTTTCAATATTAAAGTCTATAAGTTTTTTTAAGCATTCTTCATCAACAATACCGTCTTTTGTAAACGGCGTAATTATTGCTGTATATACTCCTTTATACATTTTTTATCACCCTTTAATAATCTGATCCATTAAATCTTCAACCTGAAAAAATCCTGTTTTGCCTTTGATCCATTCAGCTGCAATAACACTGCCTAAAGCAAACCCCGCCCTGTTGCGTGCAGTGTGCTTAAGTTCAATTGTATCAGCTGTCGAATCAAACCCTACAACATGCGTGCCTGGAATATCACCGCCTCGGATAGATGCAAAATGCAGCTCTTTTGAATCGATCTTTCTGTCAAGTTTTTCTTCAACCGCAGTAGTCTTCCTGGCAATGTTTCTAAGCAAAATTGATTCGATAGATTTGGCTGTGCCGGATGGGCTGTCTTTTTTCCTGTTATGGTGAAGCTCATAGCCAAAGATATCGTACTCTGCAATATTATTGATGATTTTAGATGCATTATCAATTATCTTATAAAATATATTGACACCCACCGAAAAATTTGACCCGTAGATAAAACCGATACCTGAATCCATCACGATCTTCTTGACCTCGTCAAGTTGGTCATACCAGCCGGTTGTCGCCAGGACTAGATTCTTTTTATGCTTTGCTATTTTCTTAAGATTATTGACCGCAACAGCAGGCACTGAAAACTCAATGCATACATCCACATCTTTTAATGAACCCTCATTGATTTCTTTATGGGTTGTACCGTCTGCAACAGGATCAATTATTGATTTTATAGTATGGCCCTTGGAGACTGCCGTTTCTTCTACAATTTTGCCCATCGCACCATACCCTATTATAGCAATATTCATTTTAGCCAATCGAAAGCCTTAAATATTATTTAAACTTTCTGTTTAAATAATAACATTTTGTAATATAGTCTATAAGGAGGCCAAAAATGGTAACAGTCAGTCATTTAGTGAAATATATCATTAAAGATAAGCCCTTTCTTCAAGAGGCGCTTGCAAACAAGCTGATAAGCTACGGAAACCTCGCTGAACAGCTGCGGCCTAAGATCCAGGAAGAGCTTGGAAAAGACGTGAAACATTCTGCCGTTGTAATGGCTTTAAGAAGGTATTCAGACGAGCTTGAAAAAGAGCATGATAAGGTTAAGCCGTTCAATTATAAGTCTGAGATTATTATGAAGACCAATATATGCGATATCTGCCTTCTCAGAAAGCCAGACCTTATGAGCAAGTTACATAAACTGTATACAATGGTTGATTTTGATAAAGGTGATACCCTTAATATTATATTAGGAAATTTTGAAGTTAGCATTATTACAAACGAAAAATATAAGAGCAAATTCCTGGATTTTCTAAAAGGTGAAAAGGTGATTACAAAAGAAAGCAACCTGGTCGCGCTGACCATGAGATTTTCTGATGATTTCATCCATACTCCGGGCGTGATATTTAATACGATAAGAAAACTGGCATGGGAAAATATCAATATATTTGAAGTTGTTTCAACGTTATCGGAATTGACACTCATCCTTAGAAAAGCCGATTCAATGAAAGCGTATGATGCCCTGCAAAGGCTTACTGAGAACTAGCTTCTTTTAGCTTTTGCAAGCATTCATCGATTGTGATATCTAGTAGATTAGCATGTATGTTTGGGCCCAGGCTTATCAGGTGCCATTTGAAAACCTCTGACATCTTTTTCAGAGTCACTGGACTGCCTTCTTTTTGTTTTTCCAGAAGCCAGATATCCTGATCAACTGATAGACCCAGCAATACTGCTGAATGTAGAGCAGATGGAGTATGGTTTGCTGTTGTAAATTGAAGATATCGGGATACAGTATGTTCTGTTAAATAATTAAAAGCATCTGCTGCTAAAGGTTTGGCTTGAACCATTCTCTCCTGGATCAGAGCATCCAGGTCATCATTTCTAGAACCGACAGACATTACCAAGAATTGGTTTGTCTTAACTAAGATCTGATAACTATTTTCAGCCATGATGTACCGAAGAGCATGCCTTTCTAAATTGATATCCATCATTTGCGGTTGAGCAAGAGATCTGTCGATCATCCATTTAATATCTTGATTGTATATTTTTCTATCCTTGTACGTTTCTCTGGCAGGCAGATGTAATGGTTCTAGTCTTTGCAAAGGCCAGCCAGCCTGGATCATTAGATCAAAAGCAAAAGAATGACAATTATAAGTGCCCCGATCATGCCTTCTTAGATCATGTTCCACTTGATGAGATATATCTGCTGCCGTTAAACCCTGCCTTTCCAGATCAGATATTTTACTATATAATCCATCAAAGATCCCGTGCTGTTCATAAAATGATTGATATGTAGCTCTTGATCCAGCCATGATTCAACAGAAATAATAATTTCTTTTTAAAGTAGATAGATAAAATGGGCCCAACGGGATTCGAACCCGCGGCCTATCGCTTAAGAGGCGATTGCTCTAACCAGGCTGAGCTATGGGCCCATAAATATGATGGTTAATGCTATTATTTTAAAAACTTTATTAAAGAATGTGTTCTATGTATAAAGTTGCTGGCTCGTATACTCTCGCCTTATAACTGTTTTTAGAATTTTTAAAAGCTGCTAAAAGCCGATTAACGCAATTCGGATCTTCAACACCGCCAAAGTAAGCACCAAATACCAGCTGCAGCCTGTCTGGATCCAAACCCTGTGGTAAAGTATCAGGATCAGGTGCATGATGTATTTCAGCTCCGCTCTCTACTAATTTTTTATATGCCATCTGGGCCATATATACTCTGGGATGTTGTCCTTTCTGTTGCGCCCTCCTTTCCAGGGAACAAAGATGAATAGAAGTGTATTGCGGTTCCATTTTACGTTGATAGAATTAATCAAACCATCTTCAATTTTCCAGTAATTCTGTCTATTTTATCTTCTTTATCAGGGCCGATTCCTAGACACGTAACTGTGCCTGGCGTTAAAACTGTTTTACCAGCATCCATTATTAACGCTGTGACCAGACCTAGATCTTCTGCCATCATTTTATATTTATACAGGTCTTCTAAACAATCAACCTTTAAAACAACTTTTTTTTCACCCACATTCCTCCATTTTTTAATGTCGTCTTTATGGGATTTTACAAGCGCACCAACTGATGCATGCGCTACCTGGGTTGCCAACTTTCCTTTTGGAAGTTTTAGGTCAGATCGTACTAGTATTACCTGTTTCATTACAATTTATGAATTCACAGTACGTATTTAAATGTTACCCCTAATGCAACTACTAAGGTAAAACCGAAAAAAGCAAATACTACCTAATCCAGTGATATGTTCTATGCTGAGTTGGAGACAAAAACTAAGAAATGCTGAACTTGAAAATTCTCGTAAAGAAGCAATTATTAATAAACAAGAAGAAA
>JBDRFR010000065.1:0-18655 GCA_043818675.1 Nanobdellota archaeon | reverse complement strand
TTTCTTCTTGTTTATTAATAATTGCTTCTTTACGAGAATTTTCAAGTTCAGCATTTCTTAGTTTTTGTCTCCAACTCAGCATAGAACATATCACTGGATTAGGTAGTATTTGCTTTTTTCGGTTTTACCTTAGTAGTTGCGCATATTTAAACGATAGTTAATATTGTAACTACTTTATAATGGTCAAATAACGTTACATTTATAAATCCCTACTAAATTTCAGTGGATATGTATTCAGAAATATCCCCATTAAGAAATGATGATCTTTTACAAGCTATATTTCACTTGCTTGATACTAAAGTTGAACCAGAAATCATTGATAGATGGAAGGTTGTTTCATCAACACCAGATGAGGTCATATCCAGATATGCTTTAGGCTCAATTGAGAAAGAATGTGAGATTGTGCAGACACAGCACTTTAACATGGGTTCACTTGCACTATCGCTTAGAAATTATTATGTGCCACGGGCATACAAAAATTTCTATAGAGAGGCATTGTATGAAGCTTTTGGGAGTAAAACACCGAAATATGTTGTAGAGTATGGATGCGGCGCTGCTGCTTTTCAGTATCAATATCTGCCGCCTGAATACCAGAAGGAGATTCAGATGTTTGAGCTGAATTTAGGCGCTGTGTGTAATGCAAATAATATATTGCTTTTGCAAGGTTCTGATAAAGAAGTAAAACTGGGCAATATCTTTGAGATGCATAAACAACATATGAGTCTTGATGCTGTAGTATGCAATAGTTCGTATGATGCTACTGTGTTCTTAAGGGATGCAGCTAAATCGTTAAACTTAGCTATGAAAAATGATGGTATTTTTATGCATGTGCAGGATGTTTTTCCTGCAGCCTATTTTACATTACTTACAGAAGCATTGTTTAGAAAGGAGCATGGAATAAAGGAACCCATAAAATATATAATTCGAAAAACGCGTAGCGTGGATGAAACAGCCCTGCCAATCCAGAAAATACAAACTTGTAAAACTCTTCCAGCCAGATGGATGTGTTCTATTGATTATTTTGCAGGTCAGCTTGTTCTAGCCCTGCAAAATGAAGGCTTTTATGCTGAAGTTAGAAATGTGGTTGGTACATTTGCAGGTGAACCGTTACCTCAACAAGCGGAAAATGGTGCGTCGATTTTTGCAATGCAAAAAACAGGAAATCTGTTCAGTCCTCACGTAGAGTATCCTGGACAGATAATTGAGATTGTCAGACACCCGGTTGTATATGCCAGAAAACAAGGTTAGATCCTTTTCAACAAATCTTGAACTATGGATACATCATTCAAAACAAAGAGATGCACGCCTGGCGCGCCGTATTCCTTTAGTTTTTTTATCATGGCAGCTGTGTAGTTGATGCCAAATTCATATGCTTCTTTTTCAGATGTTAACTGTTTTAAGCCATTCATCAACTCCTCTGTTACTTTCAGCCCGAAAAACTTCTCCACAGATTCGGCTTGCTTAATATTTGTAAGCGGCCTGATCCCTGGTATGACAGGGAGATTTATACTGTTTTTTCTTAGGTTTTCAATATAAGTTTTGTATTCATCAAAAGAAAATATCATCTGCGTAATAATAACTTCTGCTCCCGCGTCAATCTTTGCTTTAATGTGCTCTATTTCGTCTTTTACTGGGTCCTCTGGATGGCCGGCTACAATAATACAAAAATTAGTCCTGATCCCTTCCCTGTAGTCGCCTTTGTCAAAGTTTTTTCTGGGAGTGTATCTTCCTTTGTTAAGATTACTTATCTGTTTTGCAAGAAGATATGCAAACTTATAATCTCCGTCCCATTCCTCATCCTTTGCACCGGCTGGAGGATCGCCTCTTAAGGCCAAAACATTATCAATATCAAAATAGTCCAGGTCAATAATATCATTTTCAATCTCGGCCTTTGTCCTCTCACGGCAGACAAAATGGGAAATAGGGATTATCCCATGTTCTTTTGCAAAAACTGATATGGGCAATGTGCCGCCTCTCAAGCTACCGCCTGCGCCTTTTGTTATGCTTACAAAATCTACTTTATTCTTCAGCTTTCTTATGTTTTCGAGCATCTGGTCTTTTCCTTCACCGTTTCTGGGTGGGACCAGCTCAACAGATACAGTAAAATCCTTTTCTTTTAAAATATCGGTTATCTTCATTTTATAAGCTCATTGATCTTTTTTACAGCGGACAGTGCATCTTTTCCGTAAGCTGCTTTAATCTGGCTTGCGTAGTCATCTGTTACAACAGCGCCGCCAATTATAACAGGTATTCTAATATCGTTTGTTCTAAGCTCATTTATAACGTTTTCCATTTCCAGGACTGTTGTGGTCATTAATGCTGACAAAGCTAAAATATCGGGCCTGTTTTTTATCACTTCTTTAACGATTGCCTGGGTTTTTACGTTTGCGCCCAGATCGATAACCTTATAATTATGGCTTTCCAGAAGCGCTATCACAATATTTTTTCCAATGTCATGGATATCGTTTTCAACTGTTGCAAACAATACAGTGCCTTTTTCTTTGCTGCCTTCTTTTGAAAGTTCTACTTTTAATTTTGCAAATGCTTGTTTCATTGTTTCAGCGGAAAGCAACACCTGCGGTAAAAAGTATTCTTTTTTATTAAATTTATCGCCAACCACGTGCAATGCATCGATCAAAATGTCGTTAATTTTAAATGCTGACATCTCTTTTAACGCGATGGTAATTATTTCTACAATATATCCCTTGTCACCAAATAAAATGGCGTTATGGAGCTTTTGCTCGACAGATAAATCTTTGTAGTCATCCTTTGAGATTTTTTTGATTTTTATTGAGATATCGGTATCTTCCTGGAAAATCTTATCTAATGGATTTAGGATTGCCAGGTCTAATCCTATCTTTGATGCTTTAGTGAAAAATTTGGAATTTATGACAGACCTGTTCGGCAAACCGTGAGAAATGTTGCTGATACCAAGAATTGTCTTATAGCCTAAGCTTTTAATCTCTTTGACAGTGTCAAGAATTAGATTTTCATTCTCAGGATTTGTTGCTATGGTCAATACGAGCGAGTCAATAATGATATCTTTTTTTTGGATTCCCAGTTTTTCTGCTTCTTTTATAATCTTTTTTGCAATTTCAATCCTTTTTTCTTTGGTTTTTGGGATGCCGTCATGGTCGAGGCATAAAGCAATGATTGCTGCACCATACTTTTTTGCCAAATGCAATACTCCTAAACTAGATCCATTAACAGAATTAATTAACGGCTTTCCATCAGACTTTTTTAGAGCTGCTTCCAAAGCAGCAATGTTTGATGTGTCTATAACAATAGGGGTATTAACTACATTTTGCACATCTTCTATTGCTTTTGATAAAGTGTCTGTTTCCGGAACACCTGCAACGCCAACATTAATATCGAGAAGAGAGGCGCCTTCTTCTGTTTGCTGCAATGCCTGGTTTCGAATGTAATGAGCTTTACCTTTTTTGATTTCATCAATAAAACCTTTTCTGTTTGTTGGATTTATCCGTTCACCAACAATTAATGTCGGCTTTATACTGATTGTTTTTGTCCTTGAACAAAGCTTGGTTTCTTCGGGATTTTTTCTTTGGACAGGCTTTAAATTCTTAACTTTTTTTGAAATTGCCTTAATGAAATCAGGATTTGTGCCGCAACAGCCGCCAACAATCGCTGCTCCAAGTTCAACGAACTTTTTAGAAAAGTCTGAGAATCTATCTATTGGATAGTCCCAGACTGTCTTATCATTTATAATTTTGGGCAGGCCTGCGTTTGGCTGGACGCATATTGGCAAATTTGTATATCCTGCAATAAGTTTTATAGTCTCATACATTCCATCCGGGCCGTCACTGCAATTGATGCCTATTATGTCTGAGCCTAGAGTTGAAGCAATCTCTACATAGGTTTCAACGTCTGTACCAGTAGTTGAACGGCCGTCCTGGATAGTCATGGAAGTAATTATTGGCTTATCAAATATCTCTTTTGCAGCGATAAGCGCTGCTTTTAAGATCTTGATATCTGAGATGGTTTCAATAATCAATAAATCGGCATTTTTTAAAGCAGTTATCTGTTCCTTATAAGTTTCATAGGCAATGTCAAACGTGAGCTTTCCTAAGGGTTCTATAAATTCGCCTAATGGGCCAACATCGCCAACAACATAACACCCAGGGCAAGACTCTCTAACATTATCAATCGCTGCTTTGTTAATCTCTATCAGCTTATTTTCAAGATTATATTTTTTAAGCTTAAGCCTGTTTGCGCCAAAAGTGTTGGTTATTATCAGGTTTGAGCCTGAGTCTGCATATTCCTTATGGACTTTTTTTACAATTTCAGGGTTTGTGATGTTTAATTCATCAGGGCAGCCTTTGGTAAAACCGTACTTTTGCAGCATTGTGCCCATAGCGCCATCTAATAAAAATACTTTTTTTTTCAGACTATCAAGAAATTCATGTTTGTCCATTAATAAACTGTTAAAATTCATTATTTAAAAAGCTTTTTGTAGAAAATAGTAGGATTGGAATAATCAATAATACCTTTTCAATACATCAAAGAATTCTTTATAATTATCAATGTTACTGATTACCAATTCAGTCTTGCTGCTTCCTGATGTATTTACAGAAATATTGCCGTTTTTGAACATCTTGTTAAATGCGCCCTGGTATATATTAACATGGTCAATTTTAGTAAAAAGGATAGATAGTTGTTTTCTGTAAAATATGCCTGACTGCGCTATAACCCTGTGTGGTTTGATAATGTAGGATTTAAACTTTACAGAAAGTATTGTAAACGGAACAGTGACCGGCAGTAGTGCAATTAATGGGAAAATTATTACACTGGTAATAATCAAACCCAATAATGTATTAGCAAGGTCGGGTTTTGAGACAATAATAGGCCTTTGCGCGTAGTTTAGTTGAATCTGGGAAATATGGGCGGGCCTTTTTAGAAATATGGCGTCTATTAGGTCATCCATAACGCTAATGCTTTTTATATAATTAATCCTGAAATTGTTTGATACAATAGACTGATTTTTACCCTGTTTTACAATATGTTCTCCAGCCACATCAAAAGTAATAGAGCCTAACTGCGATAATGGGTATTTTAAAGTGGTAATATCTTTAACATTATTGTACAGAATAAAATAGAAATCTTTGAAAAAAATTCCTTTGGTGAAATAAATGTAGTCTTTATAAAAAGAAAGGTTTGACCTGTTATAATAATAATTCTTGTAAATTGTAATAATTACATAACATAAAAAGATGGTAAGAAGCGGCGTAATCAATAATGGAGTGAAGATGGCGGATGCTACTGCCAATCCAACAATCACCAGAATGCTTAGGACTGTCAATGGCAATGTTGATTTTAACATCTCTATAAAACTGAAATTTGAGTGCAAATCGTATAAAATTGGCTGAGACTGGATAGCTGCCTTTGCAAGGATTGAACTTTGCAGTCCCTGAATTTTTTTAATATTGGTAAATTTAATATGTTCAGAAGAACCAATTGACCAGAAATGGATACTGCAGGTGTTGAACCATTTATCGATAAAACTTTCTTTAAAAATAATGCCCATGATCTTATCGTTTGTGAATTCTTTATTCTTTTTGGAAATAAAATTGTATCTTTCTTCCATACTGCTTGGCCTGACAATATAATCAGTGGCGTTCAATTTTATTAATTGCATTATGAAATAAATAATCCAGTAAAACATCAAAGGAAAGAGGATTAAGCATACCGGTAAAATGAAAAGTAATGGGAGAATAGTGCGCTTAGCGTCCATGCGAAATTCGGCTGTGAAATTTGAGTAAACAGGAGTTTGTGAATTTATCTGCTTTTTAACGTTAGCTGATGTGCCAACCATAGATCCAGTATGGCTTATTAGATAGTCAATGTTTGCTTCCAGCTTTGGGCCGTTTTCCATATTTTTGAACAGTATTTCCTGTTTACTGCCTTGACAACTAATCTTTACGTCGTATAACCCGAAAATTTTATCAATTAGAGTCTGAGTGATTGTAGAGTCTGATAAGTTTTCTATTGGGATAAAAGAGTAATTTTTTGTTAAAAAACCTTCGGTGTAAGTAATAGTGTCAGAATATATGCTGTAAACCCTATTCTTTAAATCCAGAAAAATAAAAATTGACCTTAAAAGTAAAATAACAACTATTACGCATCCGATGATGATGCCGATGTTTAATAAATTCCTGAACTCTGTAACGGTTTCTCCAAAAATTCCAAAAAGTATAAAACTTCCGGCAAAAAGGGAAGCTATCAGGCTTTTGAAAACTTCAAATAATACACCGATTGTTTTGGGCTTTTCCTGCTGGACCAAAGTAGCTTTTGTAAGCTTAAACCCGTTATATTGCATCACTTTTTCAATGTAGGTGTAAATATGCTCTGGATTATCAATTGATGATAAGCAAATTTCTGCAAAGCCGCTGCCTGCAGATTCAATCTTGATATTACCTGTGCCAAATAAGTTGTTTTCAATGAAAGGCAGGCGCATTTTTATATGCGTAATATTTCTTATGACTAATTCTGTTTCATTATCTGAGAAAATGCCGCCGCTTTTATGGATTATCTTTAATGACTGGAAAATATAGTTCTCTTTTTTATACTGAACAGATAGGGAATAATAACTAAATATCTTTAAAATAAAAAAAGCGGATAATAAATATCCACTATTGATGGGATAGAATTGAGAGCTAACACTGTATAAAATCAGAAAGAAAATTAGAGAATAAATCAACCGTTTAATAAACCTGAAATATAAAAAACTGGATTTGTTTGGCTTTAATTTATAACTTTGATTCATAATTATATCTTAGAAAGCGTGCTTTATAAACATTACGATGACCTGCTATCTTGTTCTAATTTTTCTGCAAGAATCCTTTTTAACTTTTGCGCTTCTTCTTCCATCTTCTGTAAATATGAAATGTCAGCGAACTGGTCCTGTGCGCACTCTACACAGTAATAGTCACTAGTGTCTTTTATACATAATGTTGCTTCTTTATCACAAATGATACATTTCTTAGGCATGAAAATTAGGCAGCTATCTGTCGTTTTTTTAGCCGCATGAATAAAAGGCCATTTCTAAGCTCAACTTGCTTATGAATATAAGAATTTCCTGCAATTTTTATTACATCTACTACTTGATTTTTTGATTTCAAAAAGATCCACCCCCCACAAACTGATTATTACAATGGAATAACTCATTTATAAAGTTTACGGTTATTGTGTCATATAAAAACTGAAGCAGTATACTAATTTACATACTGAAGGAAGATATCTGGATATAAGATTTTAGACTTTTTTTGCAGCATACTGTTTTTTGAGATTATTAAACGTATTATGGGATAATGCAACTAAATGCGCGCAAATAAGCAGGATTATCAGTGCCTGAGTGTAGTATAAGATTAGATTGTCAAACAAAAAGTCTGATACTATCTTTAGAAAACCGTATTCTTTTGCAACCAATATGACAGCTGTTAAAAAAGCTGAGAATGCATAGTAAATCTGCATCTGGTTTTCTTTAATATCCGCTTTTACGCGGATAGCGATAATAATCATCAAGCTGACATTGATCAAAAAAGTAGGGATTGTTATGATAGGATATAATAAAAAGGCAAAGGTTATTATCAATATTAGCAAAACGATAAATTCTATCATATGCTTATTTTACTATCAATCTTTAAATAATTTTTGGAAAAGTTTTTATATAACTATTTATAAGATAAGGTTATGTCCAAGAAACATCATGATGAAGCGACAACGCTGATAACTTTTGTTATGATATTGTCAGCGATCATTGCTGCTGCAATAACTCAGTCTGATTTCTTCTGGAACACTGCTGATCAGATCTATTCAGTCAGCCATATCCTGTTCGAACTTTTAGTAATTGCTGTTGGAACATTTTTGATAGCTGATGGGTTTATCGGAATTGGGACAGGCGGATTTTTGAAGAACTGGGCAAGGTATGTGAGGATATATATCGGAATATCTATCATTTTTGCGCATGTAACGGTTATCATACTTGGAGGGTATAACCTATGAATAATAAACTGTTTGGACTAATCGGTTTTTCAATAGCAGCGCCATCGTTTGTTATATTTCTTAAAATTAATGGGTTTCCTATAGTTACCGGCCTTGTGGATTTTGTAGCTTCTGCAAGTGGAATGTTTCTAATTTTTGAAGGTATATATAAAATTCATCAACAGCCACATAAGAACCGGTTTAGAAGACTGCTTAGAATTTCTATCGGTACTGCACTACTAACTTTTCATGTGTTCCTGCTTCTTAAATGGAATTCTATTTAGATTGCTCGAAGATTGAATGCAACAGGCTGAATTGTTATCAGATAAATGGGCTAATGAATCAATTACCAGCAAATTGATTAGTGAGCCCCAAACTGAATATGTTGTGACTGATAAGAAATCCAAATTTCATCTTTAATCTTTTTTCTCAAAACTATAATAACCCTCTTTAGAAATTATTATGTGGTCCAGTAATTTAATGTTTAGTATGTCTGATGATTTCTTTAATATGCTATTAATGATAAAGTCTTCTTCACTTGGCTTACAATCCCCGCTTGGATGGTTATGGACCAGAATAATAGAATTAGCACTTTCTTTTATTGCTTCTTTAAACACTTCCCTCGGATGGACTAAAGACGAATTCAGGGTTCCAACAGAAATCAGCTCTTCTTTTATTATTCTGTTCTTAGTATCTAAAAGCAAGGCATAGAAATATTCTTTCTTTTTGTCTTTTAACATGTCAACAAAATGATTATATACGTCTTGTGCAGATTCGATTGGCTCTTTGTATCCTCCTTTTTTTATTCGGTTAGTTTCAGTGAATAATTCAAACATTGCTTTTAATTTCAGGGATTTTATCTCTCCAACTTCATTTTTTAGTTGTGTTAATGATAGGTTTGATAACCCTGCCAGGCTTTTGTATTTTTTTAGCAGCTTATTTGCCAGTTCAACAGAACTTTCATTAAACCTGATCCCTTTTTCAAGAATAATAGCAAGCAACTCAGCCGGATCTAATTTGTCAGTTCCCTTTTTCTTTAATTTATTGCTTGGCTGATTCCACCACGGCATGTCTTTTATGCGCATGGATGGGGAGAATAATTATCAGCTTTTAAAGCTTTCTTGGCTTTTTGTTATGCCTATCTTCTGATCTTGATAATAAAATTGATCCAGTTTATTGTTAGATGCCTGATTTTTGAAAATTATTCGATCCAATTATCTCTATCACCGGTTTATCTTCCTTATAAGCACTTTCGACGATCTGTTTTAATTCAGTTACCATTGCTACAGTGCCGTCAGTCTCAGCTTTGTGCAAATAATGTTTGGAAACCTCAATTGGAAGAGATATTCTGTCTAATACGTAAACTGCTTGATGCAAAGTAGATGCTCTTTCACTTTTAGCAGCCAATCTTATTAATGCAGATTTATATGCTGCTGTTGTAAGAGTGATTAAATCAAGGATCCCAAGCTCGTTTTCTTTTGTTCTAAGATGCTTGTAGCTCTCATATGTTTTTTTATTAGCTTTTGCAACCTCTCTATTGTTTATTGTCATTAAATATCTATAGAGAGTCTGGTCTGCTGTCCTATCAAATATTAAACCAGACCCAGCGTAATTCCTCCTTACATCTTCATAGAATGAAGTATTGCCAAAATCATATTTTGCACAAGTGGATATGTAAGCGTGCAATAATCTTGCCATATGTTCGTTTGATCTGGATTTTGCTTCTTTGTCTATTGAACTTGCGTCAAGAAAACTTGCCAGCGCATAATCTATAACACTTAACGGGGAAAAAGTCATGAAGTCTATTGGTGTTATGTAATAACCTGTATCTTTTATCGGAAAATGATGTGATTCAGCGCATAACTTAGTTAATACTGTCAATTGTGATTTATCAAATCCGTCCTTAAATGTTCTAAGAAGAAGCATAAGTCCACTATTAATCTCCTTGTTTACTGTTTCATTTAAGCTAAGGGATAATTGTCCACCTCGATTTTCAATTTTATCTACTACACCAATTAGGACTTTATGGTCAGGCCTTTGTGAAATCTGGCTAGCAATACCAAAAACTTCTTTTATAGTATTTTTAAAAATTTCCGGACCTATATACCACGGTTCATCCATCATTCTCATATTCTTCTTCAAGATAACTTGGAGTGTATATTACCCCTCTTATCCACCTTAAAATGAGTTCATTTTTAAAAAACTTCCCTTATTTTTTCAATAGTCACTAAAATTTCTTAATACTCTGGTGTTTTCATCTTCCTTGTTACAAATTTGGCCGGTAAAAAACTAATATGGCTTAAACTTAGTTTTCTTTATAAATTCACACAACAGACACTGTCAAATTATAAGCAAAATCTTACCCTGTAAAAAACGAGCAAAATCTCTATTAAACTTTTGAATCGGTTTCTTCCCAGGTTCAATTTAATTCCGGCAGCCAGTGCTGGAGTAATCATCCCTAAAGTCATATGTTTTCTGATAAAATTATAGTAAATCCTATAAAAATCAAAGAATTTTTCAGCACTTTGTGTATTATCAAATCCCCTAAATACTTTGTAACGCTGTTTCAAAGTGTTGTGTAATCTCTCGATTGGATTATTTTTAAATTTAAATTTCCAAGCTGGATAATGTTTATGAATTTTTTTCCTAGGAAAAACTCTTTTGAAGGCAATTGGATAATCAAAACTATTGTCTTTGTGAATCTCATCAGGTATTTCAAGACTACCTAATTTTATTTTCCTTAAAAACATTGTACCTTCATCAAAATTTCTTTCTTCACTTATATGGTCAGCTAATAAGAATTTGGTATCATAGTCAATACAATCCCAATAGTAAATCCCATTTTTCTTCTGTTTTACGAACATTTCATCAGCATGAAATATTTTCCCAAGATGGGGTGTTAAACATTGAGAGAAGCTTTTTAGCTTCTTCCCAAATTTATTCTGCCAATCCAAAATGGTTTGCCTACTGACTTTAACCCTATGATGTTGGTCTAAATGATCCACAACATCAGCTAAAGAAAGGCCCTTTGCTCTTAAATCAAGAGCAGCAGTAATAACTTCAGATGAATGTCTATAGTTTTCGAAACCTTTTCTATCGACAAACCATTTACCACATTTAGTACAACTAAATCTGGGTATCCAACCAGATTTATTCTTCTTAACACCACGTTTTATGGCAGAATTGGTTTTACAATGTGGGCATTTAAACATTTATTTCACCTCAATATCTGTTTGAGATGAACTAGTATTTACATGTGTCGATTATTTGACAGTGCCTCAGTTGGTAAGATTTATAAATGAAATGCTGTTTTGCAGCATCCTGATGAAATATCCTACCGGCCGATTACACTATTTAAAAAAAATTGGAATTGGAGATATATGCGCAAGGATAGTCAACGACATTATTTTTGAAATAGATAGAAACTGTGCTGAGTCTGAATTAGCATATGCTTCGCAGAGCGCAGATAACAACTCAAGTGAACCACTTTTTTATAAAGATCCTGACTTTGTTAATTATCTAAGGGAAGTAAATAAAACACCAGAATTAACTGAGAAAGATGAACTATCTTATTTAAGATTTATTAAAGGAAAAGACGAATTACTGGAACAACTGGTTGATGAAACTACTGGACTAACGACAGCGGATGACCCAAATAATGCTTATGAAAGCAAAGATATTGCAATATCCACGCTGAAACGAAAAATTGTAGCACATAACCAAGCTCTAATTGTTCCATTAGCCTTGAAGTATAGGCTAACCGGGCATGAATTGCAGCATGACCTGTCACTTATGGAGCTAGTTTCAGAAGGAAACATCATACTATATGAGGCTATTGATATATTTGATGTTGATAAAGGCAAAAACATAGGTTTCAAACCGTTTGCTTTTAACGTTATTTACCAACGTTTGCCAGTGGTCCTAGCACATACTGGATTCCATATTGGGTTTGGGCCATATGAGTATGAAATGCTAGTTGAATATGAGAAATTAGTGAAAGGTTTTCAAGAAAACAACATTGCGATTACAGCAGAAAAAGTGGGTGTTGCATTAGGGTATGAGAAGTTCAGTAGTGTAAGAGATTTGATTTTACTTTATAACGCATTATCCATCGATCAAATTCCTAGCTTTGAGGAACAGGCCGACATAAAAGTGGACGTTGCTAAAGAAGAATTTCTAAGAAGGTTAGAAAAAGAAACTAGAAAAGTTCTTGCCAGATTAACTCCCAGAGAGGAAAAAGTCTTAAGATTGCGTTTTGGTATAGGTGAAAAATTTGATATAACCTTGAAGGAAGTTAGAGAATATTTTCCTGTAACAATTGAAAGAATAAGGCAGATTGAAGCAAAGGCAATCAGGAAGGTGCGGACAAATAATTATGGGGGAATTCTATTGGAATTAGAACGCGAAAGAAGAATGTTTCGTTAGTTACTGCAAAGAGTTAAACTGAATATTATTTAATTGAAGATAATACTTGAATTTACCTTGTTTTAATGTTGCGGTCACATTTTCTGAGAAAATTAGTGGTTTTATGTCAATTGAATATTCATTTTATTCCTATTTGGGTTTAATACCCCGCAGCTTGCTGCGGTTGGGATAGGTGATGCCTAATTATATTTTATTTGTTTTGGTATCTTTCTCTATCCCTCTAAGTGGCATCGACTATCTGCCTTATAAAGAATTTTGTCACGTCAGAAGGTAACAAGTAAATTATATCTATGCTAGTATACATTATTGTTTATTAGTATATCAAAAAGGTAAAGTTTATATATTAGTTATCCTATACATATTGGCTTTTGTAGGTTTGGCTTACAATAAGTTAAAAATTACTGAGGAAAAAAAATTTCAGATTACGATTATTTCTTATAAATAAAAAAGAGGGTGAGAACATGAATTCATTCGTTAGAGATGCGCTAGGAAAAGAACAAATAAACATTGATATTACGGTAAGCCAGGCAAATATCAAAGTTATCGGTGTAGGCGGCTCTGGGAATAATATGGTCAACTGGCTGTATAAGAAGGGAGTAAAAGGAGCGCAGATTTTAGCGTGTAATACAGATCAGCAGCATCTAAACATAATTGAAGCCGACCATAAGTTTCTGATAGGCAAAGGTGTCACAAAAGGGTTGGGCTGCGGCGGTTTTCCAAAAAAGGGCGCAGAAGCAGCAGCAGAAAATTCAAGAGAGATTAAAGAGCTGCTAAAACAAGCAGATATGGTCTTTATATGCGCTGGTATGGGCGGAGGTACTGGCACAGGAGCAGCGCCTTATATAGCTAATATCGCAAAACAGCAGGGCTCGATTGTTATCGGCACAGTAACTATGCCGTTTAAGATTGAGAAAGCCAGGATAGACAGAGCAGAGTTTGGGCTTTCGCAATTAAGGCAAGTTTCTGATACGGTTATAGTCATTGATAATAACAGGTTAGTTTCCATTGCTGGAAACCTGCCGATTCAGCAGGCATTTGCAGTGGCAAATGAATTAATCTCAACTATGATCAGGGGAATAGTAGAAACTATATCTGTGCCTAGCTTGGTTAATGTTGACTTTGCGGATGTAAGAGCAATAATGAAAAATGGAGGCGTAGCTGCAATAGGTATCGGGGTTTCTGATACAAAAAACAGGGTGCAGGAAGCAGTCAACGGGGCATTATCAAATCCCTTACTGGATATATCTTATAAAGGGGCTGAAGGCGCGCTTATACACATCGAAGGCGGTCCGGATATGACGTTAGATGAGGTTGCTAAAATAGGTGAGATGGTCACAGAGAATATGGATGATGATGCTAATGTCATCTGGGGAGCCCGAGTCAGCCAGGAAATGAAAGGCAAGATATGTGTTATGGCTATCATTACGGGTGTCCACTCGCTTTGGATACTTGGAAAGGTTGATAACAAAAATATCTTGCAGCAAAAAACATCATATATTGAAGAGCTTGGAATTGAAATTGTATAGGCTCGATAATGTTATAGCCTGGCAGAAAATAAGGATAAGCCTAAAACTGTAGCACATTACAGGCTTCTTTAGGCTATTTTTCAAACCTGAAAGCTTCAGGATCACAAATTAGTATAATCTATAGAAACAGCTCCTTTGTTTTTAGTATAGCCAAAAGGTTTATTTTTATAAATACCGTACATCAAATAGGATTTTGTCAACTTTGCGGTTTTATAATTTTTTTTTAAAAATGCAAACCTATGTGTGCCTTTAAGTTGACTGTATTTCAAATACGGTCTGAGTTATTATGCTCGTGAGTAGATAATTATTTAAACATAAAGTAAACTAAAGTTACTATCTTGAGAAAAATAATCTTTTTAACTGTATTTATTCTATTAGTCCCGTTAATATTGGCTTACCCTAAGGTGTCTGATTTTGTCACAGACAATGCCGACATAATATCTCCTGAAGATGAAATTAAGATATCTTCGCTTGCAAAAAAAATTGAAACAGAGACAACAGTTGAAATAGTAGTTGTTACTATTCCTTCATTGGATGATGTTCCTATCGAGACTTATGCAGTGGAATTGATGAAGGATGCAGGCATCGGAAAAAAAGATATTAATAATGGGTTATTGATACTAATTGCACTTGAAGACCGAAAATACCGGATAGAAGTGGGCTATGGGCTTGAATCAACAATCCCGGATATAAGGGCAAGGGAGATTGGGACCAATGTTCTTGCTCCGAATTTTAAAAAAGGAGATTATGGAAAAGGGGTGTATGATTCGCTTGCTGCAGTGTATGGGTATCTTGCTGGTAATGAGGAGGTAATATCCCAGTATCAGTCAACTTATGGCAGTAATTCTGTCAGTGATGTGCGGTTAAAATCAATTATCTATCTGATTTTTTTTATCATGATTATAGTCTTTGCCTTGGGAAGAAGGTCAAAAAGATTAGGTTTTTTTCCAATCTTTGTACCGGGGTTTGGCGGCGGATTCAATAGGGGCGGAGGTTTTGGCGGTGGATTCGGAGGAGGATTTAGTGGTGGCGGCGGATTTTCAGGAGGCTGGTAAAAATGGAATTATTAAAAGAAGAATTGGGAGATAATTTGATATCAATTGTCAAATTTGGAAGTGAAATGGACAAGCTATTGTTTGTGATTAATAAGATCGATTTTGAAACTTTAAATCAAATCAAACCAGTATTTATTCGGAAGAGGAAAAAAGGAGATAGTGTTCCGTTGGTTTTTACCAGGGAAGAGCTTCTTGAAGGGGCTGATGTTTTTCCGCTTGAGTTTTTGGATATTAAGCATCCGCATAAAACTATCTATGGTGAAGAACTGATAAACAAAATCAACTTCCAGAAAAAGCATGTCAGAAGGCAGCTGGAATTTGAATTAAGGTCTAAATTAATCCACTTACGCGAGAATTATATCTGGATAAAAAAGGATAAGGATTTGATAGAACTGCTTAATTCAGCAATCCCTTCATTAATACCATTATTTTATGGCTTGTTATTTTTGAAAAATGAGAAAGCACCGACAAAACCTGGAAGCTTGTTTAATGCAGTTTCCAAAAAATATAACATTGACCTGAAAGTGCTGCTTAAAATTAAGGGATTAAAAAAGGAAAAAACCGATGAATTAAATAATTATGTAAAAGAGCTTATGAAAGTATTGAATCTGCTTGCGGGTATTGTTGATAAAATTAGGGCAGAATAATAATATTTTTAAATAATGAAAAAATAACATGAAAAAAAAGGTGATGCAAATGTCAAAGATTAAACCAGTTTGGCTAATTCTGGGAGGTATTGGATTATTTATACTAATATTTATTTTATGGTTTGTTGGAACTTATAACAGCCTTGTAAGGCTTGATGAGACAGCAAATGCACAATGGGCGAATGTGGAAAGTTCATACCAAAGGAGATTTGATTTGATCCCAAACCTTGTTGAGACAGTAAAAGGCGCTGCTAATTTTGAAAAAGAAACCTATCTTGCGGTCACTGAAGCCAGGACAAAATGGCTGAATGCAGGAAGTATCAACGAAAAGACTCTTGCAGCCGGAGAGGTTCAGTCAGCTTTAGCGAGGCTGCTTGTCAGTGTTGAAAACTATCCGCAGCTTAAGGCAACAGAGAATTTTCAGGATCTTCAGGCGCAGCTTGAGGGCACAGAAAACAGGATCAATGTGGAAAGAAACAGGTACAATGAAGCAGTCAAAAACTATAATGCTAAAATCAGATTCTTTCCTTCGAATCTAATAGCTGGCATGTTTGGCTTTGAGAAAAAGGAGCTGTTTGAATCAGATGAGGGTGCAGAGGCTGCTGTCAAGGTTGATTTTACGTAATCGTTAAACTGTAAGTAAACAGGTATTCAATGTTTAATATTAAGATAGTTGTTAAAGAAGCAATAAGCTATCATGATTGTAATGCACTTTTTGTTTTTCCAAAATCTGATTATAGCTGAATTAAGCGAATGCTTTTACTTATCTACATGGTTTTTATATTTATTCTTATATTTTCAGTTTGTTAATTAAATAGCAAAAGAATTTTCAATAATAGATGTGTAGTATGGGACTGGAAAATAATTTACATGAAAAGCCAAATGGAGTCTATTCTATTGGTTCTGAAGAGGCCAATGCGTCAAATAAATACGGGTTAATAAGCTTCGTCAATAATTCCATAAAGGGGGCGTTGGGTTTTTCTATTGAACATCTTGTAATCAGGCCTTTTCAAGGATGGGCACTTCCAACCGACCGGCAGTATGAACAAAATGAGAAAATGGGACTTCCAAGATGGGGCCTTGCTGCATATTCAATTGCAGAAGAACTGATTCTTACTGCAGCATTGTTTGAGCTTTACAGGCCGGCTCTTAATGTTGATTTTGGGATTGAATTTTCCAGTTATTTAGCATCCACTCTTAATTTTACAAAAGACGGAATGATCAATCTTTTTGCTGTGTACAAAATCACAATGTCTGTTGACCTAATTTCCAGAATTTTTGAGTTGACTGTTTGGCCAAGAAGGCCAAGAGCTTCGATATCTGGCGGTTTGGGGTATAGGGTATTTTGTTTGTATCCAAATAAAATTAGCAGGAATAAAACCTTCCAAAAATATTGTACAAGCGGTCCTGGCAAAGTGTTGTCAATATTGTTTGATTATTATAGGCGTAAATTTAAAAGAAACCTTTCAAACAAGACTGAAATTAGATGAGTGCTCTTTAAATCAGGTATTGAAGTTAACAAACATGTAATTATCTATGTTATGGGCCTTGGAAATAAAAGATAACACCGCTAAATCATTGGATTTCATAAAAATCGTCTAGGTTTATAAATCCGCAAATTTTCATATATCATGATTATTCATTAGACTTCCTCTTTATATATGTGGAAAGTTTTTGGAAACAGTGGTAGTTATTCAGATTAGAGTGCTTTAATACATGAATATCAAATGTTGTTTCTCAAATCGCTTCTATATTGAAAATCTTTTCACTGCCTTTAAGTTCCAAAGTATATTAATAACAACCGTATTCTACGTAGTAATTGGAGGGGAAAATGAAACAACACTCTAGTGAAGAATTACAGGAAATGAGCATTGAAGAAATTGAAAATTATTACAAGAAGCTGCATGAAACGTACCGCTAAGCTTCTTGCGGTCTGGAATTGGCTTATCCTTTATAGCGATATTCGTATAAATTTCTTTTTCCGGTAAACCTATGATGGAGAATTCCAGACTGCCTTAATTTCTTAAGGCTCATCGTAACCGATCCTAAAGAGATATTTAATTTATTTGTTATCTCTTTTGAAGTAAACCAACTATTTCTATTGTTCTTTAGGAAATCATACACTTCTTGCTGGCCCATTTGTATTAATAAAGATGCTCCTTATTTAAACCTTTCTTCATTTAGGTTTTTAATTATGCTTATTTACTAATTTTTTGGAAGATTTGCTTCAACAGTTCTATCTCTAATTACTATCTGTTTTCTTTTTTGATATAACCAAAACGACCATTCCTGAAAATAAATAACGTTAGTATGTATTCCTATTATCTTCTTATGAAACTAGACAATTTATAGGAAGAAGATATCTGATGAAAATAATTATTACTTTTCCAAGAGAAAGGAGCAGCATCCTGTTCCAATTTTTTAGGTTTGAACTAGTATTTGTTAGATTTTGTTTGCATTGTCTGTGGATAAATTGGTTTTATCAATAACTTTTTATAATTTGTCTTCAACCTGATTTGAAATCTCTTTAAGTTTAGCATTGTCGATTATGCCCATGGCTGAACCTGGAAGAAT
Source organism: Nanobdellota archaeon (assembly GCA_043818675.1). GTDB lineage: Archaea > Nanobdellota > Nanobdellia > Woesearchaeales > DATDXC01 > JBDRFR01. The sequence continues at coordinate 430 of JBDRFR010000065.1, read as the reverse complement.
GCATGACACATAGGTTTTTTCGCTTTGTTCGTACACAATAATGTTACATGGAAGCATTAAGCCAATGTCGCGTTCGGATTGTAAAGCTTTGTAGGCAAAAGATGGATTGCAGGCTCCAAGTATTATGTATTTATCAAAGTCAACATTTAATTTGTTCTTTAAGGTTGCCTTTACATTAATTTCTGTTAATACACCGAAACCTTCACTTTTTAATTCTTCTGTTACTTTTGCAATTGCCTCATCATAAGAAAGATTTACCTGTTTTTTATATCCATACATCTGTTTCACCTCTTAGGGATTGTTTCAAAATAAGTTGCCTAAAATAATAAAGTTTATATAGTAGTTCATTTCTATAATTTGTATGATCAAGAATGAATTAGATAATATGTGGCTGAAAATTTTAGCTAATTCTAATGAACTCCAAAGAAGA
>JBDRFR010000064.1:0-28782 GCA_043818675.1 Nanobdellota archaeon | reverse complement strand
TTCATCATCTACCAAACTAAATTTCCCACCGTTCAGTTTTATTTTCTTCATAGAGCTCTAAAGAGCTCTACACCTATATAAAGATTTTGTAATTACAAAATAACTATTCAAGAAGAACACATTAAGTTAATGGGGTGCCCTGTGGTTTTTGGAATAATTTATTACAACTTGGGTCTAATATCCCGATGCTTGCATCGTTATTATTTTCCAAGTTGTAATGACCAAAAATTTGTCTTGAAGATTTGTTTAATACCCCGGAGCTCTGCCAATGTCATTAAGTTAAGCAAAAGCAAGACATTAATGTGGGAAAAAACAACAATAATGGCGAAAACGACTTAGTCTCTAAGTCGAGGTTTTGCGAAGAAAAACCGTTTTTCTGCCGTTATTATTGTTGTTTTTGTATATTGATCAAAAAAATCTCTTAACTTAACGACATTGGGAGCTCTGCTTCGTTGGGATAACAAATCTTAGGATTTTTGATTTATTCAAAAATAAATTTTAATTTAAATTAACCAGACTTGGCCCCGTTGTTTAGAATTTTAATAATTGTTTCTCCAAACTTGGCTGCTGCATCTGGTCCGTTAGCTGTAATAATGTTTCCGTCAACTGTTACATCTTCGTTTGTGTACAACGCTCCTTTTGAAACTAAGTTTTTTTCTTGTGTCGGAAAAGAAGTGGCTTTTTTACCTTGAAGCACTCCAGCGTTTGCAAGGATTGAAGGTGCAATGCAAATGGCTGCTATAATCTTATTTTGGTCATGAGCTTTTTTTACAATTGAATGAGCAACCGGATCATCGAAATAAACATTTGATCCCGGACCGCCAACAAAAATTATAGAATCATAGTTTGTTACGTCCATTTCACTGATATCCAAATCAACTTGTGTGCTCCCTCCAAGCTTTCCGGTAGCAGTTTTCACTCCTTTTGAAGCTATGGCAACATCAAATCCAGCTTTTTCTAACATGGTTTTTGGTTCGGTTAACTCTTCATCCCTGTAACTGTTTGGAGCGATGATCATTACAATATTTCTTGCCATAATGTTAACTTCCTCTGCCGACAAAATATTTGGCTAACTTTTTTGATACTTCCCCATTAATTCAGCTTTTGCGATAGCATGCTCTTTGACTTGTTTGTATAAATCATCTTTACCTTTAGCCTCTAGTTTTTCAACATTCAATGCATATAGTTTAAAGAAATACCTGTGCGTACCAGAAGGTGGGCAAGGGCCACCGTAATCTGTTTTTCCAAAATCATTTGGTAGTTGGTTACCTGGTATACTATTTTTTTTAATCTCTTTTGTATTAGTTGTGATATCTTTGACAAGCCAATGTACCCATGTACCAACCGGAGCATCTGGGTCATCTACTATTAATGCTAAACTTTTTGTTCCAGGTGGAACACCTTCCCAAGCTAAATGTGGATTAATATCATCTCCCTGGCACGTAAAAATCCTTGGGATCATATCTCCATCATCAAAATCATTACTTATTAATTTCATTTCTTCACCTCCTTCTGAAATATCTGTATTTTTTTTTGTCTCAGGTAAAATATCCTTATTTTCATCGTATTCTTTAGTTATAGTACAACCTATAATGAAAATCATCAATAGAAATAATAATGCTTTTTTTACTTTGCTCACCTCTTAAAATATAGGATGAGTATGGATCATATTTAAAATTATTGTTAAATTATCAAATTAAACAAATAGCCGATAATAACAATACCTATTGCTACAATGCTGAAAAAAACTGCAATAAGCTTAAGATTCATCACCCTTCTTAATATTATTGCTTCTGGCAGACTTAAAGAAGAAGTTGCCATCATAAATGACATAGCTGTTCCCAAAGGAACACTTTTTGGAACAGCACAACTGCGATAGAAAGGATTGCGCCGCAGTTAGCATAGAGCGGGATACCGACAAGTGTTGCTAACTGAAAATATTCTGCCTTTTGATGCAATGTTTGTAAGAAATTGCGCAGGCACAAAACCGTGAATAATGGCGCCAATTGCTAATCCTATTATGATAAAAAAACTAACTTTTTTTAATATGTCAGATGCTTCTTTATAACCGAAACATATTCTTTGTTTAAATGTTTTAAAAGTGATTTCTTTGGTTTTATTAGAACCTATATCTTTTACTAAATTTTTTTCAGGGTTAAATTTACTAATGTTAATGCTGCCAACAATGCCAATCAGCAGGCCGCAAATGATGTAGATCATGGTGATTTTCAGGCCGAAAAAACTTAACATCAGGATTGCCATGTGTTCGTTGATTATTGGAGATGTTATCAAAAAAGATAAAGCTATCCTTAACGCCACACCAGCTTTTACAAAGCCAATGAAAAAAGGGATCGAAGAGCAAGAACAAAACGGGGTTATCGCGCTAAAAAGTGAAGCTATGATGTTGCCTGTTATGCCTTTTTTTTTAGAAAGTTTTTCTTTAATTTTTTTGTTTGAAACGTAACTTCGTAAGATGCTAATTACAAAAATCATGGAAAATCACAGCAGAAATACTTTGATACTGTCATATACAAAGAATTCCAGGCTGCTTCCTAATCTTGATTCAAGCGGTATATGTAGAATCTGCGAAATTAGCCAATCAACAATCTTTTTTTATCATCACAACAGCAACATTTTTTCTCTTTTGATTTGGTTTCTAATCTCTGGTCTATTTTCTTTATAATTGCACTGAATAATTCATCTTTGTTCTTTTTTTTCATAACTATTGATAATTGCGGAGATTGATTTAATTTGCCACAATTATCAAATAATCGAATTGTGTCGGAATAACGTAATAAATGATAGAATAAATATAAAACTAATTAGCGCAATTCTCTATATATCACCCAAAAACCAATATTTCAGGTTTTAATAATAATACTAAACCTAAAATCAGCATTAATACACCGCTTATTAATTTTAATATCTTTCCGTGTTTTTCTGTCAGTTTTCTGGCTCCCATGGTGTAAGAGAAAATCCCTACAATAACTGCTAAGGGGACAACATATACAATGTTGTACAAAGCCAGATATGCATAGTAGTTGAAGGTTGATAGATTATGCAATGTTAATGCTCTGGTATATATAGCCGGAAAACCAAATGTGCAGATCAGTTCAAAAGAATTAGCAGTGAATGCAAGAATGATTGTTCCAACAATGATTGCCCAGAAAGCCTCGGCTTTTACTAACTTTCTCATCTTTTTAAACAATCTTGGCTTTAATTTATCAGGAATCGTAAAAGATATGCCTTTTTTTAAGAAAAAGAAGTCTTTCATATTGACAATGCCAACGATAATTGCAACCCATGCAATGACCATTCTTAATGCTTTAACAAACCCTATCATCAAAAAGAAATTTAACCATGCTGCCATGAATAAAAAATATACAAGGCCTGATGTGGCAACAAAAATCGAGCCAATGAGGATGATCTTTTTTCTGGAATTTGCATAAAGTAAAAGTGATAATAAAAAACATAATACCCAGATAGCGCAAGGATTGAACCCGTCTAAAAAGCCAAGTACTATTGTAAGGATCGGAAGTCCTGTTGCTGATAAGTTAACCTTGCCGATAAACGGCACATTTACAGTATTTTTTTGCCCGATACTGCAATCTTCTTTTGTAGCATTTAATAAGTACAGATCCTGGCATCCGTTTGACATGCATTCAGTTATTTTCTCTTCAATTTCAATACCAGTAGAATCTACACTTTCAAAGCCGACTATGTAATCGTCACAAATGAAGGTTGCTGGGACCCATTGTGTGCTTGATCCATAAAGCTCAGCGAATTTTTGGAATAATATTACGTTCGTTGAATTGCCTGTTTCGAAGTATTCGATGTTTACGTTATTGTATTTTTCTTCTAAACTTCTTAGGAAAGGTTTTTCTGCTGTGCAATGCGGGCAGCCGTCACTATAAAAAAAGTAAATTGTGACATCCTGGGCGTAGACAGCGCTTAGACTAATCAGTAAAAGTACCAGCATTGAAAATAACAGCCTGAATCTCATTTTTTGTTAATTTTTAGTATGAAAATTGTGCTTATTATAAATATTGTTCCATAAATAAACTGGTGAGGGGTTAAACCCAAAAAAGTGCCATATTGGTCAACCTCTTTAAAAAACGCGATAAAAAATCTTAAAAATGAATATAATACTAAAAAACTCCAAAATAAAATGCCGTCCTTTAATTTCTTGTTTTTTAAGAACCATAAACAGCCAAAAATGAAAAAGTTCTTTAAGCTTTCATAAAGCTGCGATGGATGGCGAAAGCCCTCATACCCTGGAAATTTGACTGCCCATGGAACAGAACTGACTCTTCCAACAATTTCACCGTTCAGAAAATTGGCAATCCTGCCAAGCGCTAATCCTAATGCTAACGGGATAACAACTATGTCTGCAATTTGATAGAATGCAATCTTTTTCTTTTTGCAGAAAATGATGCCGGATGTAACAGCGCCAATAAACCCACCCAGGAAAATCAGGCCGCCGTGCCATACTGCAATAATCTCAAGTGGGTTTTCGATGAAATATTTTATGTTATACAAAACAAATAAGGTCCTTGCGCCGATAACAGCGCTAATTATTACATAAAACAATAAGTCTGAAACATCCTCTTTTGTTAAATTAATCTCTTTTTTGGAAACCAGGTGATTAATGATAAAATAGCCCAGTACAAAACCTAAAGCAAAAATTATTCCGTAATACCTTATTTCAAAGTATCCGATTTTGAATAATACCGGGTTTATTTTGTGGATGAACATTTTGTTATCAGATAAAAATATATTCTGTTAATGAATATCAGTGAATAAATAAGTATCATGCTAATAAGTATTTGGATATTCAGGTAAAGCTGCCTGTCTATTTTTGTGAGCGGGCCAAATCTGCCAAAAAGGGCAAAATAAATTATGAGCATAGTCAAGATCAATAGAAGCGCACCTGAGTATAATTTCATATTTTTAAATGTTATCTGATAACTTTTGGCCAGGATTTTTTTAATTTTTTTTTCTTTGAGAAAAAAGGAATGACTGATATTTATGAAAATGTAAGCATATAGGCAGTAAATCACAATCATGACCACAATTGCGGATTTGAAAAATTCAATACGGAAAATGTAATAAAAAATACTGCTGAATATTAAAAAAATAACTATAATAATTATAAGTAAAGTTAGATTTAGCATAAAAATTTTTTTGATCCTTTTTAATTCAAACTTTCCTTCAATAATTTTTAATATGCTGAGTTTTATCAATGAATAAATAAATATTAAAAATAAGTTGTACACCACGAAAAAAAGGATTAATAAGAGCGGCGCAATGTTTTTCAAATCTTGTGGGTCGGAAGGCAGATAAGTTTTTACTAATTTGCCAATAATTATTAGGATTGTTAAGAATAGAATATCTAAAAATAAAATAAAAAAAGAATTCTTAGGGTTTTTAATAATTATGTTCAGGCTTTTAAAAAATACTGAATCTTTAAACTTTCTAAGCTTTCCCATAACACTATCCTAAGATTATCCGCAGCTTGCGGCTGTGTCTGTCCCTGAATCCTCATACCCAAATCCTGGGGCTGGTGTTGCAGCTGAAAGTTCTGTTTCACATTCTTCTGGGGCTTCATTAAAAGCCTCACAGATTGTCACTAAGTACGCTGCAGGAGACCTTGCGCTGTTTACAGAGTTGCCGTTAATTATAAGTGTTGGTGAACCTCTGACACCGTATTCTAGGTTTTTTTCGTTGTCAATTAAAAATGGTGGGAAACTGCCACCGCTCCAGGTGGATTTATCAGCAAGTGTCTCTGTTATTCTAAATTCTTTATCGCCTGCTTCTTCGCATGCTGAGAGCATATCCATATCAATGTTATCTAGACAGGATGCTGAATTGCCGTCTTTTAAGAAGCATTTTAGATATGGAAAAAACAGGTCGCTTTGTTCGGTTTTTATACAATGCTGCCTTAGCTGTTCTCTTACTTCTTTTTCACCGTGCATTGCATAATTAACAAATTTAATTTCAAGATCAACTTTGTCACCTAACAATTCTGCTACAGGAATAATGCCTTTTTCTGCCTGTGTTCCGTACGGGCAGTGCGACATAACAAACAACTCAACTACTGGTTTATCAGATTTGACAATACCGGCTGGTGCTTCAACAGGCGCTTCTGCTGGTGGTTCAACTTCAGCAGTCATATCAACAGATGAGGGGAAAAGCAGTTTCCCGTTTTTTGTTGCATAGGAATCAAATTCTCTTCCGCCAATATCAAGCTTGATGTTGTAAAGATTGTCTTTTTCGGTGACGCTTACTAATGTTGCACTTGTTCCGGGCTGCATTAGGTTTGTATTAATATACTCTATTGCATTGTCAGCAACTTCGTCAGATGACAATGCTGTTCCAATATCAACAGGCGCTTCTCCTGGACCTTTAACATTAAAATAAATGGATATTAACAATAATATCGCAAGAATTGTTGTGGCTGATTTCCATAAATCGCCTTTTTTAATTTTAATTACGCCATCTTTATGATGCTCATGTTTTTCATGATGCTCTACTTTATGCTCATGGGTACCATGACTTTTTTTTTCTTCTTCCATACATATCCCCCCTTTATTTTTAGGTTATATTGTGTTTAAATCAACAGTGATAAAAGCTTTATTTAAAAAGTTTATGTATAATCAGATAATTATTTTCAATAAAACTTCCAAAAAATTTTCAATTTTACCTTGAAGAGGATTAAATCAATAGTCTATTTTTCAAAAATAAACAATTCGTCAATTGTTGTTTTTAGGGCAAGTGCAACATCATGAGCTAATTGTAATGAGGGGTTGTATTTTCCTTTTTCTAAAAAAACAATAGTCTCTCTTCTAACTCCTACTTTTTTAGCTAGATCTTCCTGAGTTAGATTATATCTTGCTCTTAGTTCTTTAATTCTGGTTTTTATCAAATCAAACATCTCCTTTGCTGTTAAAGTAAAAAGCAAGCCCTAAAAATACTCCTCCTGAACCCAATACAATTATTCCAACCAGATATTCAAGTGTAAGCTCAGGAAGATTAAGCCAGTCTCTGATTGGCCCATTGTACCATAAAGCAATAACTGCAATCCAGATTGTAATAAAATATGTGAATGCGCCCGCTTTGTATGAAACCTTTTTTGCTAGTTCGTCTGATACAGGTAATCCTTTTTTTATGTCTTTTTTTCTTTTTTGTATCATGTATCCGCTGCTTCCTATCATCAATATGATAAATAGCGCGTACACTATTTCTAATATGTTGATCCCTGCTTTAATCATATATAATAATAGTCCTGCTAAAAGAATTGTTCCAATCATCAACCAATTTTCTAGTTTCATTTTATATCACGCTTGTCATAGTAAAATAAAGATAAAAGGCAGGTTATTAAATTTCCTCCTAATAGAATTACAAATGCTGGAGCGAATAATTCAGTGTTTTGTTTAAGGTATATGTATACAATGGCTGCGATTCCAAAAAATATTGTGAAAACAAAGGCATTTCTTGCTGCTTTCCCTAGGTTAGTTTCTAGTCTTTCATCGCTTATCTTATACGTTGCAAAGTACGGAATAAATGAAAGGAACCAGAGAAAAGCAGTTTTTCCTTCAATAAAATATAATAGGCTTAAAACAGATAAAAAACCCATATACCAAAGTGTGTTTTTTTGAATTTTTTTTGGATTTCTAAACGCTTTGCTTTTAAAACCATGTTTCATTTTATATCGCCTTTTTATTGTAATATGCCCAAAAAACAGCAAACAAGATTGCCATAGCTCCAATTGCTGTGCTTGTTGCCTCGCTTATGTCTCTGAACTTTATTAAGTCATCAGATAAAAACCCAATAGCTAAGAGTAAATAAAGTGATACATAAAATGCTTTAGAGCTTGCTTTTTCCAATACCCTTTTGATTCTTTCGTCTTCTAAAGGAAATCCTTTTTTCAGATCCTTATTTCCTCTTCTGAAAACAAAGACAGCATATGCAAGTATTATAATTGCAATTATAATTCCTAGGATTCCTCCTGAAATATTCTGGTTCTTAAAAGAACCCAATGAGAACATGGTCCCGGTTATAATAACTAGCATGCTTATTATAATTATCGCTGTTAATCTTCTTTTATCATTGTTCTTCATTTTAACCTCTTACAATGCTCTTTTTTCTAATACTAAATTCGAAATGGTTTTTGCAATCATTCCTCCAAATAATGCGGCAACTAAAAATGGATCAACTGCTATCTTTTGCTGCAAAGCGCTTGTTATAACTTGATATAAAATTCCAACTGCTAAGCATAAGACCATGAACCATGCTGCATTTCTTTCTGAAATCGCTTCAATCTTAAATTCTCTCTCGTCTCGTTTTAATCCAATCATAATATGGGCTGCATCAAGAAGCAAAAAGGATACCCAACCAACTGTTATGTACGTTCTTAATTGTGTGTTCCAATATGGCAAGGCTTGAAAAATGGCAAACGGTGTTATAATTAATGCTATGTAAATCCAACCCTGCCTTGTTTTTGGATGAAAACCCCAACCGCCGTATTTTCTTCTTTCAAACCATTCTGGTTTTCCAATCATTATTATCACCTTGTTGTTTATTTATCACAATTTGTTATATCTATTTAACATTATGTTAGAAATAGGTAACATAACTTATATATAAAAGTTTTGAAAATAAAATATTTTGAAAGCTGGAAAAATCTCTGTTTCTTCTTTGTTTTAGAAAAATAGGTTGTATGGAAGGTATTGAGAAGCAGGTTAGTAAAGTGGATTTAGTCAGATAATCCTTAATTTTTCAATCTTCTGATCGTTAATTTTGGTTACTTTTATTTCATTTCTTAGGGATTTTTTACCGTATAGAACAACGACAGTTTTTTCTTTTGCGTCAGAATAACGCGCTGTTAATTGGCCTGCTAATTCAATACTTTTTTTTGTAGGCCTGCCCTGTAAAATTGTAATCGGGCCCATTACGTCTTTTGCGTCAAAAATTAAGTTTGATCTTTCCTTTTCAAGCAAACTGTTTTCATGTTCGTTACGGCCAACTATAATTTTTGAATTTCCAAATCGAAAATGCCTGCCTGTCTTTAATAAACTAATATCATTAAGCGTGGCTTTACTGTTTTCTAACAAGTCTTTAAGCTTATGGCTGTATGTTTTTTCTGTTAATAAACATCCGCCAGCAGGGGACGTATAATTTGTAACTTTGTATTTTTTTGCCAATCTAAACTGAACTTTTCTGGTTCTACCCTGGACATCGAATAATTTAGTCCGAACAACCCAATTATTGAGCTCTGCTTTTGTGGGATCAAGCAGTTTTGCAGATAAAGGGCGTAATAATTCTTTTTTTAAACCTGATTCTGCTTCGATTAGTTTTAAAGATCTTAAATTTTGGGACATCGGACGCTGGCCAAGAACTTCACCGGTTATAACAAATTTTGCGTTAGTCTTCTTTGCATAATCTCGGGCTTTCTTTAGCATAAATATCTTGCAGTCTATGCAGGGATTAAGATTTTTTCCATAGCCATGTTTAGGTTTTTTTACAATCTTGAGATACTCTTCTGATATGTCAATAATTTTTACTTGAACGTTATTACTTTCTGCAATCTGTTTTATTTTTTCTGTGTTATCAAAAAATGAACTTTTAAATCTTAATCCAGCTACATCGATACCTTGGTCTTCAATTATTTTTATAGCTAACAAAGAATCAAGACCACCTGAAAATAACGCAACAGCTTTCATTTATTAAGCAAAATTAGAAGTTATTAATAAAATGTTGTTTAAATTGATGCTTTAATATTTTTTTGAAACTTTCCAAACCTTTCCTTAAACATGTCTTTATCTGCACCTTCTGTTAAGGCAAGCATCCTTGTAAGGATGGATAAATCTATAATCTCTTTAATAGTATGCGGGTCTCGATTTTCCTTTAAATCGTTTATCTCCACTAAATGCTTCTGTATCTCCAACATAAGAAACTCGTAACAGTCAGTTTTGTCTGGAAACTGTTTTTGGTTTAATTTTTGCAGAAGCCCCAAATCTTTTAATGAAAGTATGAGAACCACCCCCCGATAAAATGGCCCTTGAAAAGGACCACCCCCAACATTTCAACTAAGTTAATCCTGACATTAATGGTTTATAAAGGTTTGGTTTGAATATTATGTACTAAAATGTAAGAAAACATATTAATATATCAAAAGGTGATAAAGGGAGTATCAGTATACTAATTACTACAAGTAATGGTCAAAACCATGTTTTTTTAGTCGAGAAAACTTGCCATTTTTATAGATTTTAATTTCTTTATTTTTTGTGATCTCTCCAACCAAAAAACCTTTAACTTTATTCAGATTTTTTTCCGGGATAGTGTAAACAAGCTCAAAATCTTCCCCACCGTACAAAGCAAAGTCTAATGCGTCTTTTTTAATAGAAATTGCAGCGTTTTTGGTTTCATCCTGAATTGGTATGTTATCTGCGTAAATTATGGCGCCAACATCGCTTTCTTTGCAGATATGCGACACTTCTGAAGCTAGTCCGTCAGATATGTCTTCCATGGCGTTTATGTGCTTTAAATAAGGTTTTACCTTGTGTAAATTGGCCTTTGGCTCAAGATGTTTTTTCTTAACGTTGTTATGGCCTTTGATCTTATTTTGAAATAAATTCAAACCTGCTGTTGAACCGCCCAAATCTCCGGAAACCAGGATGAAATCACCGGGTTTGGCCTGGCTTCTTAAACATAACTTTTTCTTTTCAACAAAACCTATCATGTCAATATCAATAAAAACCTGGTTTGCATGAGTTAAATTGCCGCCGATTATTTCTACACCGTACTTAGCTGCTGCTTGACGCAACCCTTTATATAACTCATCAACAAATTTTACGTCAAGGTCTTTTCTTAACGCAAGAGATATCAAAGCGTATTTTGGCACAGCGCCCATTGCGCCAATATCAGAAATATTTACTTCAATTGCTTTTTTTCCAACCTGTCTTGCGGTAAAATATGATAAATTGAAATGGTCGCCTTCTACTAATGTGTCAGTTGTAAAAACAGCCAGTTTAGATCCTATCTTTACAACAGCAGCATCATCGCCAATGCCTACTAAAATATTTTTATCTTTAGGTTTTCTTTTTATTCTGTCGATAATGCCAAACTCGCCAAGTTTGCTGATTTTCATTTCTAAACATTAGGTTTTGGATTGTTTATAAAACTTTTTACGGTTAGGTCATATAACTGCAGAATTTTTTGGTGATTTTTTTTTATCTGTTTGAAAAAATTATTTGAAATTTATAAAGAAAGGGTCAGGCGTTTAATATCCTTTCAATTTTTTAGATATAAATCGGTCTGGGTTATTTAAAAATCAAAGATTACTTTTTTTTACAACAACCTTTATAAAGCATTTAATTAACTATTCTAAAAAAGAGGGCATTATATGGTTGATCATTATTATGCAATAAAACCGCAAGAAGTAATAAGAATTCTGAATTCTTCTGATAGTGGGCTGTCTGAAAAAGAAGCAAAAAAAAGGCTCGCTGATTATGGTGTGAATGAGCTTCAAAAAGAAAAAAAGATCACTCGTTTTTCAATTTTTGTTAACCAGTTTAGAAATGCGCTTCTAATATTATTGGTATTTGCAGGTGTACTGTCTTTGACACTGGGGGAAAAGATAGAATCCATTGCAATATTTGGAATTGTACTGTTAAACGCGATACTTGGATACATACAGGAGTACAGAGCTGAAAAAGCAATAGAAGCATTAAAAAAGATTTCGGCGCCGGAAGCTAAGGTTCTTAGAGACGGCAAGACGTTAAAAATTAAGGCAAGAGAAGTTGTGCCTGGAGATATACTTATGCTTGAAGCAGGAGATATAGTTTCAGCCGATTCAAGAATTATCGAATCATCAAGCCTGCAGATTGATGAAGCTTCCTTAACAGGAGAATCCGTCCCGTCAAAAAAACTTGTTGATACATTGAAAGAAGGCGTATCAATCGTAGATCAGGAAAATATGTCATTTATGGGAACAATTGTAACATATGGAAAGGGGAAAAGCATAGTTACATCAACGGGTATGAATACAGAACTTGGAAAAATAGCAACATCGATTCAAACAACAAAAGAAGCAAAAACACCGCTTCAGGTTAAGTTTGAACAGCTGGCAAAACAAATTGGTTTAGTTGTTGTTGTGCTTATTATAATAGTACTAGTTTCAGGAATACTTCAGGGAATGCTGTCTTTTTCAAAAATGATATTATTTGCACTTGCTTTGACTGTTTCAACAATCCCAAATTCCCTTCCAATAATTGTAACGGTGAGTCTGTCTATGGGCACAAAACGGCTTGCTAAGCAAAATATGCTGATAAAGAAATTGCCTGCAGCAGAAAGCCTTGGAGCTGCTACAATCATATGTTCAGACAAGACAGGGACACTCACAAAAAACCAGATGACCATAACTAATATCTACACAAATGATGAGGTTATAAATGTTACAGGAACCGGGTATGAGCCAAAGGGAAATTTATTCTCAGGTAATATGACTGTTAATCCCAAAAAAATAGAGTTATTATTGAGGATTGGTTATTTATGCAATAATGCAAAACACGTAAAAAACGAAAATAAGTATCAGATTATCGGTGATCCAACTGAGGGGTCATTAATAGTGCTTGGGAAGAAAGGAAACCTAAATGACCGGCAGCTAAACAATAATTTTACGCTTGTAGATGAGCTGCCGTTTGATTCTGAGCGAAAAAGAATGACTGTAATATACAAGAATAAACTAACTAAAAAAATAGAGGCTTATGTGAAAGGCGCGCCCGACCTTATGCTTAAAAAATGCAATAGAATTATTGAAAACGGGAAAGTTAGGAAACTTACAACCAACGATAAACAAAAGATCCTGGAAATGAACAATTCTTTTGCAGAAAAAGCGTTGAGGGTTCTTGGGCTTGCTTATAGCGAACTTACGCCTATAAGAAAATATGCTCTGGAAAATGTGGAAAAGGAACTAATCTTTGTCGGTCTTGTGGGAATGATTGATCCCCCAAGGGATGAAGTAAAAGATGCTGTTACAAAATGCAGCGAGGCAGGCATTGAAGTAATGGTGATAACAGGTGACCAGGCAATAACAACCAAAGCTGTTGCAAAGCAAATAGGGCTTTTTAAAGAAGGGGATATTATTTTAACAGGGGCTGATATTGAGCGAATGACTGATCTTGACCTTATGAAAAAAATTGATAGTGTGCGGATTATTGCGCGAGCGCTGCCAATACAAAAACTGAAAGTTGTGGAAGCACTGAAAAAGAAAGGGCATATTGTTGCAATGACAGGGGACGGTGTTAATGATGCGCCTGCTTTAAAAAAGGCGGATATCGGAATTGCTATGGGCATCACTGGAACAGATGTTACAAAAGAAGTGGCAAAAGCAACACTTGTCGATGATAATTTTGCAACAATTGTAAATGCTATCGGAGAGGGCAGAAATATTTATGATAAAATGATAAAGTCTGCTAAGTATCTTTTATCCTGCAACGCAGGAGAGATAACTTGTGTTTTTATGGCGATAATGCTGAAGTTTCCGCTGCCATTATTACCGCTACAAATACTGCTTATGAATCTGCTTACTGATGATTTACCTGCATTGGGGCTTGGGTTTGAGACAAGCGAGGAAGATATTATGAAAAGACCGCCAAGAAATCCAAACGAGAAGCCGATATCTCGTAGGGTGTTTATATCAATAGTAATGTTTGGATTAATAATGGGGCTTGGAACATTGTATATGTTTACAATGTATAAGGATTATGATTTAAGCAAAGCGCAAACAATAGCATTTACAACACTTGTAATGTTTCAAATGTTTGCGGTTATAAGCAGCAGGACATTGCATTTTTCAATTAAAGAACTAAACCCCTTTACAAATATCTGGCTTATAGGCGCAGTGAGTTTATCTGTATTGATCCAGATAGCTGTTATTTACTGGCCGCCGTTACAGCTGATATTTGGAACTGTTGCATTAACCGGGATGGAATGGTTTAGAATAATAGTAATGTCAAGCATGGGATTTATTTTTATGGAGTTGAGCAAAATTTTTACCAGTTACAAAAGTTCAAATTTCAGTAAATCTTAATCTAATTCCTTGCTTATCTTAACAGCGCAAAACTTGCCGCACATTGAACATACATCTGGGTCAGCGTCGATACATCTTTCTCTTATCTTGGATGCTTTTTTTGGATCAATACTAAGCCTAATCATCTCTTTCCAGTCAAGTTTTGATCTTGCTTCTGACATTTTGTCGTCCCAGTCCTGGGCGCCTTTAATTCCCCTTGCAATGTCTGCTGCGTGCGCAGCTATCCTTGAAGCGATAACGCCTTCTTTGACTTCATTTGCTGTGGGTAAACCCAAATGTTCGGCGCTTGTCACGTAACATAGGAAATTTGCACCGTAATAAGCTGCCAATGCGCCGCCTATCGCTGAGGTTATATGATCATAACCGGGTGCAATGTCTGTTACAATCGGCCCTAAGACGTAGAACGGGGCATTGCTGCAATATTTTTTTTGCAGTTCAATGTTTTCTTTGATTTTATTTAATGGAACGTGACCCGGGCCCTCAATCATTACCTGGACATTTTGCTCATATGCCACTTTTGCCAGTTCTCCCAGTTTTTTTAGTTCGAAAAGCTGAGCAGCATCGGTGTTGTCTTTTATGCAGCCTGGCCGTAAACCATCACCAAGGCTTAGTGTAACATCATGCTTTTTTGCCATTTTTATTATTTTATCGAAATTTGTGTATATGGGGTTTTCTTTATCGTTTTGCTGCATCCATTTAGCTGTAAAAGACCCGCCCCTTGATACTACTCCCATAAGCCTTTTTTTTATCAATGGCAGGGTTTCTTTTGTAAGCCCTGCGTGAATTGTGATGAAATCAACACCATCCTCAATATGCTTTTTTATGCCTAGTAAGAAATCGTTTTCGGTAAGGTCCAATACATTGCCTTTTTCTACAATGGCCTGGTATATCGGGACTGTTCCAATAGGGACTTTGCTGCTTTCAATAATTTTTCTTCGAATTAGGTCAATGTCGCCGCCGGTGCTTAAGTCCATTACAGTGTCAGCACCTGCGTTAATTGAAATTTTTAATTTTTCAAGCTCTTCTTCAACAGAATGCCTGTTTGGAGAACTGCCAATATTAGCGTTAACTTTGACTTTTAATTTATTGCCAATGCCAATAGGGGCTAATTGTTTGTGAAGTTTAGAAGCTGTAATTACTACCCTTCCACCAGCAATTTCTTTTACTAATTCTTGGATATCAATATTCTCTTTTCTGGAAACATATTCCATCTCTTTAGTTATTTCATTGTTTTTTGCTTTTTCTAGTTGGGTCATTTTAATCAAACTAATTTCATGTAATTTTATAAGCTATTAAAAGGTTTTGTTTTCTAAACGGCAACAGTTTTGGTCATTTTTGTCCTAAGTAAATCAATAATTATTTATTGTCAATAGTAATCTGATAATATATGCAGAAAAACGAGATATTGAGGAAGATTGATTTTATTGAAAAGCCCTTTAGAAGAGAAGTGAATAACAGGTATTCAGGCTCTGTTTTAAAACTTATAAGAAAAGAGAAAGGTGCCTCTGCTGTAAAAAAGTTTATCAGGTTTCTTCATAAGGACTACCTAAATGCCCGCATCAGCAGAAAAGATTTAGTTGAATACCTGAATAATGAGCATGAGTGGATGTCGGGTATTCTTTATATTTGCGTATGCGAGCTTGCAAAGGAGATAATTAAAGATGATAATTTTTATTATAGGGTTGGAAAAGAATCGCTTAATCCGAATTTCTTGCATGTGACCACTTCGCAGATTATCAGCATGAATACCATTTATAAATATGTACAAAGGCAAAACAAGAACTTTAACAACCTGACTGAAATTTCACTAGACAATAAAAAATTCAGGAATGGCTTTGCAGTGTTCTACAGAAAAACATACAGCCACTATAAGAAAGAATTAATAAGAAAATTTGGCGAAAATATAACTTACAAAATATTATATAATGACTGCCAGTTGACAAGGGGGGTTCTTGAGTCTATACCATTAAGATACAAAAAAAGAAATGCAAAAATAACCAAAGAGCCTAAATGCGAGGCAAGAGGCGATAAATATTGTGAACTTCACATAGAGTGGGAGTCCGAGCCTATTATGAGATCATTATTTGCTTTTGTTAAGTTTATTCCAAATTACTTTAGGATGAAGGAAAAATTAATTGATATGGAAAATGCCATAAAGGAAAGAACTGAGCAGCTGGACAAATCCAAAAGTGAAATTGAAGAGGCATACAGTAAAATAAAGATGCTTAAGGTTGCATTAGGTGAAAAAGAGACAGAGGCTCTTTTAAATACAGCATTTAGCTATATTGATGAAAAAAGGATTGCTGAAGCAGAAAAGGCCCTTAGCCTGATAATAAAAAAAGAAGACACTGTCGTCTATCAATATTCTACTTCCTCCTTAGCAAACGTTTACCTCTTTAATAAAAAGAGGGTAGGTAAAGTTAAGGATATATGGACTATAAAGAGGTATGATGATCCGTTGCATGCAAAAATAGCTTATGATACTTACAAAAAAATAAGCGAGCAAGGCAGACATCTAAATATCAAAGTGCCAAAATTTAAAATACCAATAAACAATTATTTAATAGTACAGGAAATCGAAGGACCAACATTACATGATTTTTTAACCCAATATCTCGGAAAGCCAAACTGTTCTGTTGATATGGTTTCCAATCTATTAATTAGGCAGATACATGATATTGCCTTTATCCAGTCATTGAAATTTAGCGGTCCTTATTCTATACAGAGATACAGGCAGAAAATGGCGCATACATTTAAGGTAATATTCGATTTTTATAAGGTAGCATATGATTCAGAAAAGATATGGGATTTCTCAGACCATCTAACAAAAAATTTTAAAGCAGGTTTATTAAGGCATAGGGACTCTAGTTTAAAAAATACCAAGGTTCGCTTGTTTAAGCCAGAAGAAGGCCTGCAAAAGAGAAGTTCCTTAGTTAATCCGGAACTCTATCAGATTGATTTTGAGAAGATGGGCAGGCTTACTTTCCAATCTGATAATATTTTAAGGATTACTGAGTCTCCAGTGTTGAAGATTCCTGAAGAAAGAAAAATGAATTATCATCACTTATTTTTGTTTTATCATAATCATTTTAATTCAAATAAAATTTTGCCTTCGGGCAAGGGTGTTTTGAGCAGGAAAAAACTAACAAAAGACGACCTTGTAAATATTATCGGGATAAAAAAATATAATTCGTATTTTCTTTCACACAATGAGAAAGTTTTTTATCGTAATATGAGGGGGATATATCATCGGTTAAGATACAATAGATACTCCCCGGCAGACTTTGAGCACATATCTTACCATAGAGAAGAGGCTGTTAGAAGCCTTGAAAAGATAGATGCTTTTTCCAGGAAATTTAAGGATAATCTTGCCTATGTGAAAGATAGGTTTGAAAAAATTCAGATATAAATCTGTATTATGCCTGATGCGAGGTTTCTTATATTCTCGCATGTAGTGAGAAGGAAAGAGGCAGTTACCCCTTCTTTGTTTTGTTCAATATTCTTTTGTAGCTCTTTAAATGTTTCTTTGCTTTGTATGAGGACGTCTTCCAGCTTTTTTATGTCAAAACTGTAATAAATACTGTAAACATCTTTTACAAAGCCATTTATTTTTTCAATTTTTTTTAGCATATTATCATCTAATTTTATGCATTTTTCTGCAAAGTATCTTGCAATATCTTTATAATTGTCTGCTATTCGCTCCAGTTCCCTTATGAGTTGATAGCTTACAGGTGTTTTCATATAATCTTTATGCCCTTTTTTAACAAGGATCCTTGTGCAATAGTTAGTCAGCTTATTTACACTTGTGTCTCTGAATTCAATGCTGCTTAATGAGCTGGTATCTGATTTTTTTACAGCATTAATGCAGTCTTCAATCATTGATAAAGTTAAAAGCCAGCACCTTCTTAATGCAACATCAAATTCTTCTTCATTTATTCCTGATAGGTCTTTGAGAATACAGGATTTGTTGTCTTGTTTTATTATTTCAAAACCAATTATCTCTTCTGAAATTACTTTCTGTATTATTCTTGCGTATTCTGGTTTATCATACTTTAGTTCTATTTCGTTTACGCCGTTTCTGTAAAGGGCTGTTATAACGCGCCTGCCAAATTCAACAAAACTTCCAATATCCACAGTAACTTTTGGAGAGGACATCCCTTTTCCTGGTCTTATTATAAGTGTTCTTCCCTTATCAAGCACATTTAGTTCATCACCTTTAAGAATACCATATTTATTTACCCATTTAGCAGGCAGAGAAATACTCAATGTTGAGGGACCATGAAGAGTTACTTTTCTTTTGATTTTAGCTCACTTTTATATTAATTATACCATCAGTATATATATTTTTCTAATAAATATGTATATATTTCCATATATATATAATACCTTCATCGAATATTTATATGTTTAATTCCATAAACATGGCATCTGATGGAAACTAAAAAATATTCTCTCATGATGCTAATAATGTTCATTGTTTTAATCATCGTAATATTATTCTTGAACTTTTATTTTGTGGATAGCGGATATTCTATTATAACAGGAAGCACTACAAAAGAAATAGAAAATAAAGAAATTAAAGACGGGATTGCTATTGTAATTCTTTTAATCATAATAACGATTTTTTTGATGATCTTAGGATACCGCTTTATAATGCAGCCATGAATATTGCAAATATATTTAAAAGAGCTTTTTTTATATGATGATAATGTTAAAATATCTAACCCGGCTTGTCTCTATTCGGCTAGTAGAGATGATGGAATATTTGATCCTTCAAAATTTTTGTATTTCTTTGTTCATAGCAACGAAAATTAATCCTGATCTTTTTGATGATGTAAGCAGGCGAAAAGCGCTTTGGCTTTTTAAAATTGCTGCGAATAAAGTGCCTGCTTATAAGGATTTTCTTGGGAAAAACCACATTAATCCTAATTCAATAAGGGGCATTTCGGATTTTGATAATAAAGTTCCAGAAATGACAAAGGATAATTATATAAAAAAATACGACATAGAAGAAATATGTATAGATGGAAAATTTCCAAGATTTGGCAATATAGATGAGAGCGCAGGCAGTTCAGGTCAGCCTACCAACTGGATTAGGAATCTAAGAGAGGAGAGATTCTTGTCTAAGCTGCTGCGATTTGATTTTGACTATGATTATGAAGGCAATAAGAAAGATTTTATAGTATTGAGTGCATGGGCATCGGGCCCATGGGCTACTGGAGTTAAATTCTGTGAGCTAATGCAGAATTATTCGCTTGTAAAGAATACTGATGCAAATATTAATAATATAATTAGCACTCTTAAGAAATTTGGCAGCTCTTATAATTATTTAATAGCAGGTTATCCTCCTTTCCTAAAGAGATTATTTGACTTTGATGATATAAACTGGAGAAAGTACAATATTCATATTGCAACAGGAGGCGAAGGCTTTATACCTGAATGGAGAAAATATATTCAATCCAAGATCGGCGAAAAATCAAAAATAATCTCAGCGTACGGAAGTTCAGACCTGGACATTGGGATTGCAGTTGAGACGCCATTTTCGATTTTTATAAGACAGTTACTGGTTAATAATATCCAATTAAGGGAGGCTTTATGCGGACATAAAGATAAGATACCAATGATTTTTCAGTATGACCCGCTTCAGCATTATATAAGGCAGGTTAAAGCACACAGAAAAGATGGTACAGAAATAAATGAAATTCAGGTTACTATGCTCAATCCAAGGGCAGAATGCCCTAAAGTTAAATATAATATTCATGATGAAGGTAGTGTTATAGGTTTTAAGGATATGCTTTGCTACCTTGAAACTCATGAGCCAGATTATAAGACAAAATTTGATGGTAAACCTGGCAGAATCTTAAGGTTTCCTTTCCTTCTTATTGTAGGGAGAAGTGATGGGACAATATCTCTTGATGGAGCCAATGTCTATCCAAATAACATTGAGGTTAGCTTGCATAGCAATGAAAAGCTCTATAAAATAACTAATCATTTTAAGATATCAGCATATATTGACAAAAATAAAAATACAAAATTTATTGTTTATATTGAGCTTAAAGAAGGGGTTAAACCAAGCACAAAACTGGCGAATCTTTATTCTAGAACAATATTTATAAAATTACTCCAGATTAATTCAGACTATAGAAGATCATATAGGGATAACAATTCACTACAGCCAATCATCAAATTATCCGGCTATGATGAAAAGCCATTTAAGCATAAAAGCCCAATAAAAAATAAATATATTATCTAACCAAACCTAATTTGATTTTTTTTATAAAACTTCTACATTCCTTCTCAACATTGTCTTTTGTTACTACCGCTGATATAGCAACTGCTGAATCTGCGCCGGCTTGTATTACAGACGTAACATTGTTAAGGTTAATCCCTCCAATACCAATAACCGGAATATCCTTCTTTTGTTTAATCTTCTTAATCAGGCTTAACCCTGCCGGAATTCCTGCGTCTAATTTTGTTTTGGTTTTAAATATTGGTGAAGCTCCTACATAGTCAGCTCCAATGTTTTTTGCTTGGATTGCTTCTTTTATATTATGGACTGTTAAGCCAATAATTTTGTTGTTGCCTAATAACAATCTTGCAATGTCATAAGGCATATCGTCCTTTCCTAAATGCACGCCGTCAGCATTTACTGCCATGGCTACATCAATCCTGTCATTTACTAAAAATAATGCATTATCTTTGCATATTTTTTTTAATATTGTGGCTTCTTTGACCATTTCTTTTGTGGATTTGTCTTTTTCTCTGTATTGTATTATCTTAACACCTGCTTTTATGGCAGATTTAGCATCTTCAAAAATATCTTTTTTTGTAAGTTTTGAATCTGTAATAAAATAAAAATCAATTATTTTTAGTTTGTGTTTTGAATTCATTTGCTTAAACAATAAAGCAACTCATTGTTTTCCGTTGATTTAGAAGATAACACAGTTAATTGGCAAGTTTTAAACAAAAATACTCTCATTTTTAATTACATTCAAAGAACTTAAGATTATATTAAAAGTTTTTGTTTTTCAGATTTATTATCGCGCAAAACTTTTTTTGCTTTTTTAACCAGAACAATTTTTTGCTGTGCTTTTACAATTTCAGATTCTTTTTCTGAGAGTTCTATCTTTAGCTTTTGCAATTCTCTTTCTTTTCTTGACAAAAAGTCTTCCATTCCTTTTTGCCTAATCTCGATTTTCCTTATCTCGTCTCTTCTTTGTTCAATTCTTTTCTCTCTGGAAACAAGCTCATTTTCACTAATGCTTATCTTTTTTTCATCATTATATATCTTTTCCTTTCTTTTTGCAAGATCATGCATCAAAGCTTTCAAATTCTTTTCCTCAAGAGCCAATTCCTGCTCCTGCTCAGAAAATCTTTTCTCTTTTTTGGTGAGATCAGCTAGCCCTGCCTCCAGCTCTTCCTTTTCCCGCTTCAGGCTCATCTCTTTTTCATAGATATGCCCTTCTTTTTCTAATAATGCATATTCCTTTTCCTGAAAATTTTTATCCCGTTTCTTGATATCTCTTTCTCTGATTCCAATGATATTCTTTAGGCCCCTTAATTTACATTCCAGCTTTCCATTTTTCTGAATCTCTTTTTTGATTTCAGCATATTTTTTGGCAAGTCTTTTCTTTTCTTCATTAATATCTTTCTTTTGATATGCAAGCTTTTCCATATCCCTGAAGTTTTTTTCTTCCTGTAAGGAAATTGCTTCATCTTTTAAGATCAATTCCTGTTCTTTATCTGCAAGTATTTTTTCTGTATTTTCAATATCTTCATTTTTTTCGGCCTGCAAACACTCTCTTTCAATAAAATCTTTTTCCTTCTCTTCAAGAACAAGCGCTTTTTCTTCGTACAATTTTTCGTGTTCTGCCAACTCCAGAAATCTTTTTTTCTTTTTTTGCTCTTCCAAAGAAAAATTATCTTCTTTTTCCTGCTGCAGCTTCTTTTGCTCAGCTAATTCGCCTGTTTTTTCCTTCAACATTTTTTCTTTATTTCTGAGCCTTCTTTCTTTTTCATTTAACTGCTCTTCAACCTTAAAAATATTATCGCCCAGAATTCTTAGCTCGTTCTTTTTTCTAATGAGCTCCTTATCAAGCCTTGCGGTTTCAGCTTCTACACTTTCCAGATTTTTTCTAGACCTTTCTTCATTTAATATAAAAGATTTTTCCTTTGTATTAAAGTCATCGTCTCTTTCAATAAGATCATCTTCTTTTTTTGATAGCTCTTCTCTTTTTTTTTTGATAATCAGCTCCTGAAAAGATATATCCCTTTCCATTTCGTTTAGCAATATCTCTTTTTTGGTTATATCTTCTTCTTTTTTCTCAAGCTCATCTGATTTTCTCTTTATATTCTTCTCTTTTTCATCAAGTATCCTGCTTCCCTGTCTAAATTCATTGCGTATACTTCTTAGTTTTCTTTCATTATCCCTTACTTCTTTTCCAGATTTTCTTTTTTCTTCATCAAATAAGGCCTGATCTTTTCTGAGTCTCTCTTCCAGAATAGCCAGGTGCTGTTCTCTTTGAACTAGTGATTTTCTTTGTTTTTCTAAAGTGAACTCAAGCTTATCAACAGCAACTGCTCTCTGCTGCAGTTCAATTTCGTTAACAAATTTAGATCTTGAAAATAATGAATTTAGAAAACTTTTTTTTTTCTTTATTGACTTTACATATTTATTATATATCTCACTCTTTAGTTCAGTTGGCAAATATTTATAATGGTTCTGTATCTCTAAATATCTTAATCTGGCTAACCTGTCTGAAATCTCTTTTACAACTTCAGATTTGGACGAACAATTGGATATTATTGAAGCAAGCTCTGGATTAGAGAGTGCGTCCTTGAGAAAAAATGCAAAATCCTCCTTTGATGCTAAAAAATCATCAGAAAATTCTTTATCATTAATCTTTGATATGGCGTTTAGTAATTCTTGCAGCTTGTTAATAGCGTTATTATTATTATTATTATTATTTAAGAGAACTTTATCAAGTATTGAATTACCTAGAACCTTTCTATCACCCAAAATTCCACCCCTAACCCAGTTTTCTTAATTCGTCCTTGATTTTTGCAACTTCGGCCATCTTTGCTTTTAGCTTTGTGAGCCTATCTTCAACACCTTCCCGCCGTACGTTGATTGTTCCCTCTTGAGCGACAAGTGCTGATATTTCGTTTCGTAATTTTGATTCCTGATTCTGTGTATTGACCATATCTTTTCTTATGTCTGCAATCTTTTTTTCGAGTTTTTTTTTCCTCTTAGAAAGCTCCTCTAGTTCTTTATCAAGTGAATCTAATGTTTCAATTATTATAGCGTCACCTTGCGTTTCTTCATTTTTTTTGTTTTTAGCCATAACTCTTCACCTCCAGAGATAAAAAATAATAGTATATTGTGTTTTTTATTGTATGAATATAATAACTTTATGTTTTTCCTAACTTATCTAGCAATTTTTCAATCTTTTTTTTATCTCTATCATATACGTCTTTTTTAACAAAACCAGATTTGTAAGCTTTTTCAACTGCTATTAATTTCTTAATTAATCTGCTTTTTTTCAGTTCAGCGGCGATTATATGGTCCCTTTTTTTAACAACCTTTTTTGACTGTTTCTTAATTGCTTCCTTTATTTTTTTACTGTTTAAGATAATTCCGCTAATTATTATAATAAATGTTACTATAAGAAGAGGTATGGGTGGTTTTTTACTAACTGGTGCAGGTTGTTCGATAATATCCTGCGGCATTATCACTTCAAAGACCTTTGTTGCGCTGCCAAATGAACTTGTATGTTTTGCCTGGACAATAACTACGTAATCTCCTGGGACTGTGTCATCTGGTATCTTAAATTCTTTTTCAATCGAAATCTGGTCAGTTATTTCAATATCCTCTTCATCCATATAGATTACTTTGCCATCCAAATTCTTAATAAAATAGGCAATTCTTATCTTAGTAATTCCGCTTTTTAGAAGATTATAAACATTTACGCTGATGGGCAATTTTCCGCCAGGTATTATCTCCCTAGACTGAATAGGTATATCAAGACTCAAATCAAATAACACCTCAGCGCTTTCGACTTCAATAATAGTCAGAATTTCCTTCTGGAACCTATTGCCGTTAACTATAATCCAGCCAATATAGCTGTCCGGAATCTGATCTATAGAAGAGATTTCCATCTCAATAGATTTAGACTCTCCGGGCAAAAGTGTAAAATAGGTCTCAGAAAATAAGATAATGCCCTTCAAAGGAGATTCTAATTGTATATCCATTGGTGTTTTTCCAGTATTATTAATAGTCATGGATTTTGTGATAGTTTCACCAACCTTGATTTGAATTTTAATAAGATCTAAGCTAACTTCCAAGTTAGATACGTCGGTAATTTTTTCAGGCTTATTTTCTTCTTTTTTGCTGATGCCGCCTCCTCCTCCGCCTCCTCCCCCGCTACTAGCTCCACTACCTGTATCGTCTTCTGTTGTATTATCAGCAGCACCCGAACCAGATACATTAAGAATTACGGTGTTACTGGATACTGAATTTTCACCTTGTATTGCAGCAAAAACAACCGCTTCAATACCTGTCCAAGCATCGGGCTGGCTAAATGACACCAAGTTAGTACCCGGATCAATTGTTATCTCAATGCTTGAATTACCTGTTGCAGTGTAGCTGAATGGATCTCCGTTATCATCAATAAAGTATGTATCCAGATCGAATGCATTATTATTTGATGTGCTGACTGTCCATGTTTGATTAGGTATATTTTTTACGAGTCTTGGAATAAAATCAGCTATAACAAACGACCCTCCAGCTGATTTAATTGTATAAGAGGTAGATTCGATATTTTCTCCGGAATTAAAAATAGAATGTAAAATTACAGTTATGCATAAAATTATGATTACATATGATATTATAACATATTTCCAGTTTAATTTCAATCTCATTTTTTTATATTTCTCTTTAGTAGTATGTCAGGTTTTCTGTATTTCTTAAAATTAGATATAGGAAAAATAACTATGAAAATTTGATAGAAAGATACATTTGTATTCATGGTTTTCATTCATCTCAAAATCAACGTTTTTTCTTCTTTTTGTGTATATGAAACTCATATATCAGCACAATGATTATAATTGCTGCCAGCACACTAATGACCAGGCTCACAGGTATTGTGGACACAGGTTCTGGTTTAGGGGGAACATACATATTTTGTTTGGTCCGCTCATGAACCACACTAACAGTAATGGGTAAATCACATGTATTAATCTGTACCGATGTTCCGGCTGTTTCCCTGGCGTTTCTACACGCAACACAAAAATTTTCCTCAAAAACTATTGTATTGTCAGCGTTAAATGTGATTCCCTGGCTTATACCTTCAGGTACTGTCACAGTCCCGTATACATATTTTTTTGAATTAGCAGGAACAAGAATTTCATCATCATCAAATTCAACTATCAAAGGAGATTCGTCTTTTATGGAATAAGAACAAATTATGTCCTGGGGGTTAGCTATAGTCTGTATCTGAAATTTAAACCTGCCCGACTCACCTTTTAATAATTCCAGTTCTTTAGGTTGAGGATCAGTTACACCAGCACTTACAAATTGAACTAAAAGCAGTAGTACCATTATAATCAACATTAAAAGTTTGTTCATTTTTTTAATAATAGTCTCATCATTTATTAATCTTATTACTTAGCACCTAATGTTATAGTGATTGTGGTATTATAAACACCAGATTTTAGTCCGTTTGGTGGATATATATGGAAGTATGTGTCAAGTGTTTCGTTTATATTTTCATTGTCACAACTGGTAGATGTGCAGACCTGCAGTCCGCTTGAATGGTTGAAATATTTTTGAGTGGCATTAATATAAACAAAGGTTAAATTATAATTTCCTGCATCAGACCCCTGGTCATCATCATTATCAATTGCAAAGTCGGTATTGTTTAATGTCCATGATTCAGTATCGTTCATCCTTGGATCAGTTGCATTCCAGAGCATTACAAGCACATCATTGCCAAAGTTAGTCATTCTATGGGCAGTAGTTCCGTTATTCCATTTAGCAAGATTTATTGATGCATCTCCAAGAGTTAAAGCAGAAGAGTAATTAACCGCTTTTAGTGTCCCATAACTCCAGGTTCCATTGCTTTTTGGAGATAATGATAGGCCAGTCTGATTTCTTTTTCCAGCCTGGCTTGATACATTGATATATAGTTTGTAATTTCCAGGCAGCCTGAAGAACTCAGGTGTTTGGTCAGCAGAAGTTTTATTTGCAGTGAATTGGAATGTGCAGGTGGTGCCAAACGCACTCACATCGTCAATCTCCCATTTGAAATCCACATTAGCTGGATGCTCATCATCGCATGGTTCGCCTAAACTAGAATTCAGGCAAAGCATAAGCCAAGATGCCTGGTTGGTTGAACTGCAGTCACTGTCCCAGTCAGTTGTGTTTACTATTACAGCGACTGAAGTATTGGTGCCTTCTGATGGCTCAAGATTACAGTTGCCAATATCACATTCACCTGCAAATGACCCGGTATCCACAACCTGTACAGAAGTTATATTTGGAAGATAATCGAAGAGCATAAATGTGGTTGAGTAGTTATAAGAAGATGCATTTATAAGAGTATGGCTGTCTGTTGCCCAGGCTGTAAAAGTAATCGTCCTGTTTGCATAAATTATTCCTGGTTTGCCCCATGGAAGTGCAGTTGTTAAGATGTAACTATTGTTATTTGCGTTATCAGAGGCATTATAGGCTGTAACATTTGAGCTATTGCCAATTCGTACATGAGCTGTAAGAGTATCAGCAGGCCAATAATTGTCGGTTCCATCGTCTGCATCGTACATTGCCCATTTTAAGGTTGGCGTCTGGCTATGGGTTTTGGTTGTATTTACGCTTAAAACCACTGGTAAACTGTTATTTATGTAGAAAGTGAAATTATAAGATGTTCCATTAACACCTGATGTTCCGCTACTATTGTCTTCGGGTGTCAAACTGACATAATAGGCTTTCGCTGATCCATTATAGTTGAGGCGAGGTATAGAAGTTATGGTTGTTAAACCAGCTGCCGCATAAATAGTAATTGTATAATTTGCATTGCAGATATGACTATCTCTATCTGTTGTTGAGTTTGCAATACATACATGGGTTTTTATATATTGGTTGCTCTCTTGCGTATCATTGTCAGCTGTGATCCATCTCAAATCCGGTGTTAGGTCGTGTGTATCAGGCATTGATCTAGCGTCCCAGCCTGAGGCGCCGTCTCTGAGCTCAACACCGCTTATGGGATCCGGCCTTGTATTTACTATTGTTATGTTTGTTGAATTAACCCTTGTTCCATTAAATCCGCATTCATCTGTTGGCGTTGTTTCGCACAAAATAATGTTTCCTATGCTAAAATTTTCTTTGTTCAATGCTGCAGTATTATGGACAATGGGTGTCCAGTCTTCATCAATAACTGTTTTTTTATACCATTTATACGTGCTGCCGCCTTCGTCATTTCCGTCAGTAGTATCTGAAAAACCTGTTGCGCAAGTGATAGTATCGTTTGTTTGATTATTAGGTGATGTGATAGTCGGAGAGGCAGAAGGCGCATGGTTTACGTAGAAAGTTACATTATTATCAATGCCGCTTTGGTTATTGCATTGTCCTGGACAGCTTGTATCATTTATCGGACAGTCACAGATAAAGAAGTATGCGTATGTAACATTATTTGGCTCACCTACAACATCCAAAACCTCGGTACAATATATATCATTAGCCATTGAGTAGTTGCTATAAATCTGGGTGCTATTACACCATTCTGCACCTGTACAGGTTCCATCATTATCTATAGAGTTAGTTTTGCAGACAACAAGCGTGTGATTGTCTGTTGTATCTTCATCTGAGTGGCTGCTAAGGTTGAACTTGACAGTGCCGCCAATATTGGCGCTGCATACTGCGGATGCGTTTGTTTTATTGCCAACCATAATGGGTATAGAATCTGACAGGTTAAAAGTAAGCGATAAAACTGTTCCATTGTCTATTCCGTCAGTTGGTGTTAAATTAACATAATATGTTTTATTGACTGTGCCAAAGGGGGCATAGTCCCAGTTAGATAAGTCGTTGTTCATTGTATAACTTAAAACCAGTCCTGTGGAATAAGTTACATCACAAGTAGAATCATCACTATCTGAAATGCATAAAAAGTGTGATATATCTTGATTATTTTCATCTGTTCCTGCGGTCCAGCTAAAAGACTGTGTCTTATAATGCGTAAGCACCGGCTGCCAGTTGCTTGAGGCAGTTGGCGGAACATTGCCAATTGTAAACTGGCCTTTGCTTGTTCCCAAGTTGGTAAATGCGGAGATTGTAGCTGATAATATCAATAAGGAAATCAGATTTAATGCAATTATTGTTAAATTTCTTATTTTCATACAGCCCCTTTTCCAGGCTTTAATTCTTTTATGGAAATGGCCCCTTCACCATCTGGTATGAATATTAACTCAGTATGCTTTTTCCAATTTTTTAGTCGGATTATATGTTTTGGGATGTTAATGATAAATTGATCATTTTTTGTTTGCTGTATTTTTGGCATTTTGAAATCACTAAATATACTATTTTGGTATACTAGTATATAAATTTTTCTAATTTCAATATCATTTCAATATTTATGAAATAGGTCTTTATAATTTATATATGGGGTTTTAATTACTTTAATATATCTCTTTAAAAATAG
>JBDRFR010000063.1:0-2549 GCA_043818675.1 Nanobdellota archaeon | reverse complement strand
ATGTCTAAAGGTATAGTCTGGTCAACAAAAACAACGAATCCATCTTTACGTGCGAGCCCTTTACCGCCAAATGCCAGTTCGGAAATTTCAAGCTCCAGTTCTTGCCCTTTTTTAAGAGACATATATGATCCTTTAACTCAAATGGTAACCGTTCGTCGAGTAGTCAATAACTCGACCAATATTTATCAGGGCGCAAGCATCCCAACCGGCATGATGCAGAGAGGATATTCATATAAATCAAAATTCATAACATTTTTCAGCTCATTATCATTAAAAGCCCCTATAACCAGCGTCCCAAGGTTTAAAGAAACAGCCTGCAAATAAACATTCTGGACAGCATGTCCAACTTCAATATAAACATATCTTATTCCTCTTTCCCCATACTTGACGGTTGTCCGCTCATAAACAGCACAAAAAACAATTACTGCAGCAGCATTACTTATAGAGCTCTGATTTAAAGAAGCTCTGCAAACTTCAGCCCTTTTGTCACCATCAACAGTTTTAACAAGCTCATTTTCATGCGGCCTGTATTTATAAATTCCAGCAGGAATGTCTCTTACTTTTCCTGCAACAATATAAATTTCCAACGGGTAAAGCGCTCCTGCAGAAGGAGCTGTTCTGTATCCTCTTGAATCTGTAATTCCCTGAGCTGCCCATAAAAGCTGTGATATTCCGGCAAGAGATAATGGTTCATTTGAGTAGCTTCTGATAGACCTTCTTTTTAATAATGCCATTTCAATCGATGTATTGCCGTCATAACAAGGGGCCGGCAACTTTATAATTACCGAGGATTTATCCATAGCCATTGCTCCACATCTCCCTGTTGGAAATACAATTATAACAAATATTATAAAAACTATTAAATAAAATCTTATATTATTATAATATGTTATCAAAAATACCCCTTCCCTGTATCTATTATAAATAATAATATTATATCTACCTCGTTGATACAATAATAAAAAAATATCTTGACAAAAATTAGAATAAACTTAGATTATGAGCATAGGCTCATAACAAATTTAAAAATCACTTTAAGTAAAATAAGGAGGAAATATCATGGCAAGAAAAAATATGAGTGGCAATAAGAATGGATGCTGTGGAAAAAAAGATGGTAGCGGGAAAAAAAACGGATGCTGTAATGGAGAAAAACAGAGAAATAAACAAAGAAATAATTGTGGTAATGATAAGAAAGATGGCAGTTGCGGCAAATAAGTCAAAAGGCCGGGCCTCAAGTTATAGTGAGGCCTGGCCTTCATATAATATAGGATAAGGTGATTATCCGGACTTAAAATAATTCTTTAAAATTATATTAAGTACTTATTATTTAGTAATTATCTTGTTCTTTTAAGCTCAATAACTATCAAAGTATTTATTTCGCCGGGCGATTTACGCTGACAACCGGAGAATTGGCACGCATTACAACCTGTTCCATCGTGCTTCCGATAATTGCTTTATCCGGATCCTTTTCTTTTGAGTGATGAGCCATAACAATAAGATCTGCCTCTTTTCTCCTGGCAAATTTTACAATTTCCATGTAAGGGATGCCTTCCCATGTTTTAATATCGTAATTATCAAAACCTTCTATTTTAGTGATATAGGTTTCCCTTATTCTATCTATTATTTCATCAAGACTTTTGTCTATCTCATCCTGACCGAAAATTGCTGCACCCATTCCAGGAGTTATATCCAGCGCATGGAAAAGATACAGCTTTGAGCCAAGTTCTTTGGCCAAATCATACGCGAATGCAAATGCTGTGTCACTTTGCTTTGAAAAATCTGTCCCAAAAATAATATTCTTAAATTCCAGTTTTTCTTTGGGTACAGGCCGACTGACAATCATAACCGGACAGCGGGCTCTCATAGTTACTTCCTGCATGGTACTTCCCAACAGGCTTCTGTAAAGAATAGCCCCTTTCTCGTCTTTTGTATGGGGGCCCATAATAATGAGGTCTATATTTTCTTTTCTTGCAAGTCTCAATATTTCAGTGTGTGGAACTCCCGCCATAGTTTCAATTACATAATCATCAAGCCCCTTTAATTGTTCTGCATAAGTTTTTTCTATCTCATCTTTAACCTTGGCAATAGTTTCCGGGCTATAATATTCATGCTGTCCTGTCTTAAAATCTACAATAAATGAGCCAAACCCACGTGTTGGAAATCCAAGAGCATAAAAGATATAAAGCTTAGAGCCATATTTTTTTGCCAGCTCAATAGCTACATTTGAAGCATCTTTACATGTGGGTGATGAGGTTGTAGCAAGCAAGATTTTATTAAACATAGTAACCTCCTTTCATTTTAGCGTCATTAAGGAACTGTAATGCTTTTGATTTTTTAAATTATTTCTGAGCTTGGCCTTTAAATAATATATTATAACTGCAACAGTATTATTATTCTGCACCTTCTTCTTTTGGTTTAAGATGCTCGGGAATTTCCATTGCTTCGATCAAAAGGTCGCTGTAGAATTTTACTTCCATACCAACTTTAAAGGTATGGATAATATCTTCTATACCGCTGTGGCAGTTATGGCAAGGCGTTACAACAGTATG
>JBDRFR010000062.1:0-5496 GCA_043818675.1 Nanobdellota archaeon | reverse complement strand
TCCATTACCACAGAGAAGTAGTTTGTTACCATTTCTAAAACTGGTACTAATTATATCGACAGATCTATTAATATTTTCCCCAAAAACATTAATATTAATTAGAATTTCATTTAATTCATTTATTCTTTTTTTCAACATTCTCTTAATCTCCAGAAGATTTTTATTTATTTATTTAGGAGTTTAGCAAAATCATTTTTAACCATTATTTTAACCAAATCACTTAAATCAACATTCGTTTGCCAGTTTAGCTCAATTTTAGCTTTTGTTGGATTACCAATTAATAAATCTACTTCGGTAGGTCTAAAATATTTTGGAGAAACAGAAACTACAATATCACCAACCTCGCAGTTATTAGGAACTGGGATATTGGAATACTGGAATATTGGAATATTTTTCTCAATTGATTTGATAATACCTTTTTCATCAACACCCTCACCTTGCCATTCAATTGTAATACCTAGTTCTGCAAAAGAGAGTTCAACAAATTCACGAATTGTATGTGTTTTACCGGTTGTGGGTTAAATCGTTCAATTCGTGTAAAGTTAATTTTTGCTTTACCCAGCTTCGCCACGTCAGTCACATTATAGAATTGTGATAACCATGGTTATTGGTAAATAATATTTGGAGCTGGATTTAAGCGAAGGCAAGTTTATGTAAATGTTTATTAAAATAAAACTTTTTTTTATGATATTTTTTGTTAAAGAGCGAACAGAGAACAGTAAAAAATAAATTAAAAATTAAAAAATCCGTGATTTGTGACGAGTGAGAAAACAAATTAAAAATTAAAAATTCTAAATCCGCCAAAAGAAAGGCGGACAAGTGAAAAATTAAAAAAAAAGAGATAATTCTAAATTAAAAACGAATGAAATATGAGGTGATTCCAAATACAACTATTTACTATTCTTTGAACAAATTGACCCGATGATTTTCTTTAATTCCTCAGATTCATTTAATAAAAAGCTTAATTCATCATCCGCTTCTTTGATCTCAATAATAATTCTAAGCCAATAATTAGTTTCTCTAATTTCCTTTAGGGAAATCTTCATTTTGTTAAAAAAATCTGCTTTTGAACTTGCACTTTGGGCTTCCCTGCCCCATCAAATTTATTATTTATTTCAAAAGTGCTTTTCCCATCCTAATATTAAAACTTGATATGATGATTTTTTTTATTTGACGGGGTGAATAGTTAGCTCCGCTTGAAATTGAAGATTTTATTAGTTGATTTTTAATGATATCATATTCTTTGGAATTGGGCAGTTTTCTAGAATATTTTATGACATTAACTGAAAAATCGAATAATCTTTTTCCTAAACCTTGGTCCATGAGACAAATTCTAAATTAAAAATTAAAAATTAAAAATTAAAAAGTGTGAGAACAGTAGTCAGTTGTTAGTAAAAATAAATTAAAAAGGGAAAAGGATTTAGATACCATTAAACGCCGAAGGAATAATGGAATGGTGGAATAATAGGAATATCCTAAGGAACAGTTATAAATTAAAAATTAAAAAGTCAGAACCAGAGATCGGCAAAAAACAATTCTAAATTACAAATTACAAATTTGTGAAAAAGAATTAAGTAGCTAGAATTAAGAATTAGGAATTAAGGAGCATACACATTGAAAATTTTTAAGACTCTTTTATTTTCTTTGAATATGAACCCAATAGTTTTGATACTTCCCCTAATAATTCCTTTGCTTTGGTTGAATTATAATATCCTAAATCATTAGCTAAAATTAAATAATATTTGCATTCGTGAGCAGTAAAGAGTAGTCAGCTCTCAGTAATCAGCCGTCAGTAGTCAGCAGTCAGTAGTCAGTAGTCAGTAGTCAGTAAAAATAAACAAAGGAGTAAGGAGTAAGGAGAACAAATATAAATGAAAAATTACAAATTGGTGAAAAAGAATAAAGTAGTAAGAATTAAGAATCAGATACACAAAGAATTATGAAGCTTAATTAAATTTAAGACTCTTTTATTTTCTTTGAATATGAACCCAATAGTTTTGATACTTCCTCTAATAATTCCTTTGCTTTGTTTGAATTATAATATCCTAAATCATTAGCTAAAATTAAATAATATTTGCATTCGTGAGCAGTAAAGAGTATTCAGTTCTCAGTAATCAGCAGTCAGCAGTCAGCTCTCAGCAGTCAGTAAAAATAAATTAAAACCAATGGTCTTCTAATCTTGGTAAATTCAACAAGTCCTTTACTATACTGCTTTTACCCCCGTTAAATTTTAAGCTTTCAAACTACAATCAACTTATTGCTTATTTAACGGGGCAGGTCTTAGTTTTATATTATTTGTATATCCAGTATAAAATTTTCCGTCAACCAAGCTTTTTAGAACATATGTGTTATAGAACTCTTCCATGAAAATATAAAACTATTTGACTGGGTGAATATTAGCCGGAATTGAAACCGCAGCTCTTCGAAATTGTGAAGTTAAACCGTACATTTCAGACTGTGGAAAAGATTTTGTTTTTTTTACTTTAATATTTATTCTCTTCTCTTAAGCATATTGTAGTTTTCTACCTATTGGTTTGGGAATTTCTCTGCCATTTTTTTTAGCAGTTTCCATCCACTCTTTTATAATTGTTTGAACCTTTTGAAGCGTATTCTGGTAAGTAGTACCATCTGCCATGCATCCAGGTAATTCTGGTACTTCTGCAAGATAAGCCTGATCTTCTTCGCTCCAATAAATAATTACTTCATATTTATACATATTTTATTTCCCCTTATTTAATTTATAGCGAATTATTAAATTTCTCAATTGTTTTACCTGATAAGGTTTAGCTTTACCTCCAGCAGCAGGTTGAATATTTATAATCTCCATAATACCGTTTTTTGAATAAATAAAATGAGCACCCTTTATTCTTTCATTAAATTCAAAAGATAAGATGAGTTTTCTTAAATCTAAAAAATCAATATTCTTATCTGATGTTCCGTTTAATATTTTCGCAAGTATTTTCTTCATAATTTTGAATAGTTACAATCAAATAAACAACAAAACCGAATTCAAAAAAAACAGGTTGAGAAAAATATAAACGAACTGGCAGCATCTATTAATCTATTTGCAACTTATATATGTCGCAAAATGTAACTAATAGTAAGTTTATAAATCTATTCAATCCCGCTCCACTTATTTGATAATTTAGCCATTCCACTTATCAATTTAGCAACGCGCCAGGAAGTATTATCTATTTCATATTCCTTGGGTATTTTAAGGTATTTTCCCTTTTCAAATTCCTCAATCACCATTTCTATACTATTAAGAACAATATTTTTATCAAATCCGGTTATTATTATTGTTCCGGAGTCCAAGGCTTCCGGTCTTTCCATTGAGTTCCTTACTGTAATTGCCGGGAAACAAGCTGCTGAATTTAATTTTCTACATTTAAAATTCAAAATCTTTGGTATTCAATTCCATGTAATAAAAATAAGGCATTCAATATAAAATACCATATTTAGTATTACAGTATTTTTTTATGTTATCCAGACATAACAGTAAATCAGGCGTATATTCCAATACTTTTATAAATATTTCTTTAAATGCTTCGGGAATATATTCATGTGCAATTAAGTTCCTTAATTCTCTAATATCAATAAAAGTATCTGCATCTGAAATTAGTCCTTTCTTTTCAGCATTGTAAATACTATCGCGAACGCTTCCCTGAATTTCAAGATCAGCCTTTTCAATCATCCTGAATATTTTCTGCATAATTATATCGCTCAGCCGGGCAAAACGGGCAGTCAATGAATCAAATGATTCCAAATCCTCATCGGTTAATTTAATTTGAGTATTAATTTTACTGCATTTTTGATATGAATAATTCAAGACTCTTGCTGCTTCGTTTAATATTTGTAATTCTTCTTTCAATACATTTAACAAGTCATTCATATTTGGATAGCCTGCTGATAAATATATTTTAAAAATGCGCTGTTTATTTCAGGAGTAGTAATAATATCTATTTTACGCTCACCAAGAGTATTATAAAGTTTGATCTTAATTTTAATCTTTTCAGTTAAACCAATTTTACCGGAGATAACCAATACATCAATGTCGCCTCCCTTTTTCGTATCATCTGTTCTTGAGCCGAATAAAAAAACCTCAGCATTTCTATCAAATTCTTTGATAGTTGATTTTATAGCTTCTATTTCAAATTCTTTTAAACGCATACGGTAAATCTATTTTTTACAAATTTAACTTATATAAAATAACAATAACAATTCAATTTAAATATATCTATTTCGAAAAAACTTCTCACAATTTAATAGCACACAAACCCGCCTTGCGGTCGGGCAAGTAAACGCTGATAAAACAGATTTTCACTGATAATAGTTGTGTTAAAGATTTAGCAGCACCTTTTTCAAAAACATTACTTATTATCTTTAATGTTTATCCCGTTCCATTTATTGCTAAGTTTAGCAGTGCCAGTTATTAATTTAACTACCCTAATAGAAGTGTTATTTATTTTGTAATCTTCCGTATATTCCTTGGTAATACCATTTTCTTTTTCATAAAGGACTAATTTAACAGAATCAATTATAACATCAGTATACAAACCAGTCAAAATTATAGAACCGGTATCCAACCCTTCCGGTCTTTCCATTGAATTCCTTACTGTAATTGCCGGGAAATCTAAAATGGAAGACTCTTCATTTATTGTACCGCTGTCTGATAAAACACATAACGCATTTTTTTGAAGTTTAACATAGTCAAAGAAGCCGAATGGTTTTAGGAATTCGAGTAAAGAGTTAAGAGTTAAGAGTGAGGAGTTGTCGGCTTTAAGATCCTCTATTCGTTTTTTAGTTCTTGGATGAGTTGATATTATAACCCTTTTACCAAATAATTCCGCAATATTGTTAAGAGTGTTTAAAAGAATTTTTAAGTTTTCAACATTATCAACATTCTCTTCCCGGTGAATGCTAACTACAAAATAATCATTCTTTTCTAGTTTAAGTTTATCTAATATTTGTGAAGCTTCAATATTAGGCAGATAATAATTGAGCACTTCATTCATAGGCGAACCGGTTAAATAAATTCTTCTGTGCGGCAGACCTTCGCTTAACAAATGCCTTCTTGCATGCTCGGTATAAACTAGATTAAAATCAGCAATGTGATCGATAACCCTTCTGTTAATTTCTTCCGGTACATTAAAATCAAAGCAGCGGTTGCCTGCTTCCATATGGTAAATAGGAATATGCATTCTTTTTGCCATATAAACAGAGAGGCAAGAGTTAGTATCGCCAAGCACAAGCAATGCATCCGGGTTTTCTTTAAAATGATTATCGTATTCTATACCTAAATTCATTTTTCGAAGTAACACAAGCTAATAGAAGCCTATCAAATAGTGCTT
The DNA here is from genome assembly GCA_043818675.1 of Nanobdellota archaeon. Lineage (GTDB taxonomy): Archaea > Nanobdellota > Nanobdellia > Woesearchaeales > DATDXC01 > JBDRFR01. The sequence continues at coordinate 145 of JBDRFR010000062.1, read as the reverse complement.
CTCCGAAATAGCGTCTATTGAACTTATAGCAGAATTCATTTAGATAACTTTGTAAGAATTCCGGCTTTGTATAATGATAAATGTCCAATAGCATTCGTTTTGCATTACTTATTGCAATATGTACCCAAGGTAAAACTTCGCCTAC
>JBDRFR010000061.1:0-56341 GCA_043818675.1 Nanobdellota archaeon | reverse complement strand
AAGTCTTCCATTAAGCTTCAAATCAAGTAAGAATTGGATTCAACTACCAATTACACCGGCAATGGAGATTGGGCTTACAGAGAAACCTCTAAGCATACAAGAGGTATTATGTAATTCCACACTTAACTAGTGGGGTGCCCGCAAACCACAAGTTTTATAAATCTTATATTCCAATTCTAATATTAAATTGGCGCAGATAATTGTTGTAAATTTCGGATCGCAAGTAGCTCATTTGATAGCAAGGCGTATCAGGGATTTTAATGTATATTCAGAGATTGTGCCATACGATGTGTCTATTGAAAAGATCAGGCAGTTAAACCCTAAAGGTATCATACTTTCGGGCGGGCCGTCGTCAGTTTACAGCAGGAATTCCCCTATCTCTGATAAAAAGCTGCTTGATCTTGGCATACCTGTGCTTGGCATCTGTTACGGCCAGCAGCTGATAGCAAAACAGCTTTCCGGTAAGGTTTTGCCAAACAAGATTAAGGAATACGGCCGTAAAATCATAAAAATTGAGAATAAAAAATTATTGTTCAAAGGATTAAACAGTAATCAGCAGGTTTGGATGTCTCATGGTGACGCTGTTTCTAAGCTGCCGGCTGGTTTTGTCCGGATTGCTTCTACTGACAGCTGTAAAAACGCTGCTATTGCAGATTTTGGCCGGAATATTTTTGGTGTCCAGTTCCATCCCGAGGTAGTCCATACGATCAGCGGCCTAAAAATCCTGGAAAATTTCATATTTACTATATGCCGCTGTAAAAAGGATTTTACTATTGGCAGCTTATCAAAAAAGCTTATTTCGGATATCAAATTACAAGTTGGCTCGGATAAGGTCTTAATGGGCATTTCCGGCGGTGTCGACAGTACTGTCGCTGCTACGTTGATAAGTAATGCGATTGATAAAAATCTGTATTGTATCTTGATAGATCACGGCCTGTTAAGAAAAAACGAGATAAAAATTATTAAGGAGAGGTATAATAAGCTGAATTTGCGTATTAAATATGTTGATGCCTCTGGTATATTTCTTCGAAGGCTAAAAGGTGTTGCTGATCCTGAAAAAAAGCGCAAGATTATCGGCCACACTTTTATCGACGTTTTTGATAGTGAATCAAAAAAGCTTAAGATTAATTTCAGCTATTTAGCGATGGGCACAATATACCCTGACCGCATCGAATCTGCCCAGCCCAACAAGCAGGCTGACAAGATAAAAAGCCATCATAACGTAACCCTTCCTGAAAAGATGAGATTAAAAGTCCTTGAGCCGATCAAAGACCTGTACAAGGACGGTGTCAGAAAGCTTGGTAAAGAGCTTGGCATATCCTCTGAACTGCTTAACCGCCAGCCTTTCCCTGGCCCAGGCCTTGCAGTGCGTATTTTAGGCGAAATCACGCCTGATCGTATCAGGATATTGCAGGAATCTGACCATATCTTTATCCTTGAGCTGAAAAAAAATAACCTTTACAATAAGGTTTGGCAGTCTTTTGCAGCTTTGCTGCCTGTTAAGTCTGTCGGTGTCATGGGCGATGCCCGTACATACGAGTATATCATTTCGCTTCGCGCAGTAACTTCAATTGACGCGATGACTGCTGACTGGGCAAAACTTCCTAATGCATTTTTAGAGCATGTCTCTAACCGGATCATTAACGAGGTTAAAGGCGTTAACAGGGTTGTTTACGACATTACCCAAAAACCTCCGGGCACGATTGAGTATGAGTGATTTCTCAGCATATGATTAATAATATCCGCTTGTCGATAAAATTCAGTTTTGATGTATACAATTATTTTTAAAATATTAAATGTAATTCTGTCAATATTTTTTAACTTATCTCTATTCCAGCATAGTAAAAAATCGAAAGGTTTATATGTGAGAAATAAAATAAAGTTATCAATAACTAATAATCAAAGGTGATAAATATGGCTCGACCTGCAGCACATGAAGAATATTTGCATAATATTGGACAACTAACGCCTTATAGGAAAGCCCTTAAGGCTGCTTTAGAAAAAATAGAAGTTAAGGAAATAGACAAAGGTAAAGCAAATATTGAAGATTTAATTAAACAGATTATGGAAAAGACCTCAAAAGAGGTTGGAAAACATTTTGGTGACACAGAAGAACATCAATTTAAGCTGGATTATGAACAAATTGTATCTTTGATTGAGACACTTCAACAGGAGCATGGAATAAAAGCAGGAAAACTTGATGAGGATGTAGTGGCCGCACTTGTGGGGCAATATCATCGTGAAGCATCAAATTATAGTAATCAAAAGTACAACACTCATCTGCGTCAAATGCATATAGCCGATGCAAGAGAGTCTGTAAAGCAACTTTTTCCTTATGCTAAGCCTGCTGTATTAGAAAAAAAGCATATGGCTGATATTGATAAGACTGTAAAACATTCTACTTTGGGAAGTAGGGTTGCCGACTATAATGATACATTACGGCCGACTATTGAAAAGTTGCATAAAGATAAACAATACACCACTAAAAACGGTATAAATCTTTATAAGGCCTGATTCAATGCAATTTTAAGTTACCGATTTGTTTTATTGCATATCTTTATTTTTGATAGTTACATTTTCTAAGATATCTTTTTTTACTGGATATTTTAAGGGTTTATACTTGCTATACGGCGGATAGTCCGATTCTTTATAATCTTTCTTCTTCATTTGTTGAAAGTAAATATTCTGCTTTTGCTGAATTAAGAAAATTCTTTGAATGAGTCAAGAAGAATTCTACAAATTCTACTTTTTCTTTAGTCTTTATGATCCCTTCTGAAATGTAATGTTTAATTCTACTTTCTATTTCTTTGACTTTTTTATCATCAAACAAATGATCTCACCCCCTTCAAGATCTTATAAAATTGTTCAGCTCCATAAAATATAATATGTTTATTCAATGATTCATTTGCCACATTTTTTTCATCCCTTTTAGTCAGCATTTGACTCAAATCTTTAATTGAGTCTACATTTACATGAACATCGATGCTTGGATAGTTTTCTGCAAGATTAATTAAGATATTTTCATATTTCTGAGCTTTCTCTATTGAATCAAAGAACAACACAATATCATAATCTCTTGGTTTTTCTTTTTCTACAGCAGATCCAAATAATAAGAATATGTAATTATTTTCTTGAATTTTATCTGTGAATTCTTTTACAAACTCTTTGAATTTCTTGTTTTTTGGACTATTCAGAAAATCTGCCGTCCTTAAATATTCAAAAGACACTAATTCTTGCTGATTCTCTTTGTAGTTTACGCTGTATAGACCGTTTTCATCAGCAATAATCAACCTTTTATCTATAAGTGCCCTGCTAGCTCTATAAGATAATGCTTGATGCATATGGAGTTCTTTTCCTGCTCCCTGTAAGCTGAATTTCTTTGCTATTTTGGAAACAAATAAACACATGAGCTTTTTTTGAGTTTTTGTCATCATTTTCAATTAATACTAAAAAGTATTATACCTAATACTAAAAAGTATTAATTATATATAAATCTTTCGCCAAAAAAATAAAAAACTCAGGCGTTTCAGTTTCGCTTGCTAAGAATAGCTAAATAGGGCTTTTCTGATAATGAGCTATAACTACTGCTTAGTAACGAAACATTTATATAGTAGTATATCATACTACTTAGTAGTAACAATGAAAAAGAAACTATCTATCTCTGTTGATGAGGAAAAAGTGAAGATAATCGAAAAGATTGTGCAGGAAGGTAGATTCCGGAATAAAAGCCATATCATAGAGTACGCACTTGATTCTTACCTAAAAAATGACCCTTCAACCTTACAGTGAAACAGGCCCTTTTGGTCCTTACCAGACCATGGCCGGACCGGCAGAAGCCAAACGTTTTACTAGCCAGAACAATCATAAGCCGATAGATATCACAACCGAACTTGCATATTCCAAAGGCCAGTTTGGCTATCCTTTTCTAAGGGAGCACTATCAGGCAGAAATTACCTATCAGGTAGTTAATGATATGTTGGTTGGCGTTATAAGAAACACAGGCACTTTTGCTAAATGGCTTGCTAATAAGGGCTTTTACAGCGAAGTATCCGACAATATTAAGATTACAAATAAGGGTTTGATGATAGGCAAAGGCAAAGCATCTGCCCATCAGCCGTTTGTTGACCTCACAGCATATTTTTCTGACTATAACTGCAGGCTTAACGAATCCGGGAAGATGATCTCGAAAGTTGAAGACCTTCGCCAGTTCCTCGGTAATTATCTGACCTCCAAAGAAGGCCAGGATCTGATGCAGAAGCTGATAAGCGGCGGCCATAAGCCTCCTGCATTGGAAGCATTGGCTGAAGGCTTTGTTGATGACGGCACTTTGATGGCTGTAGGAAAAGAAGGGGATGGGTTTGCATTATTTAGAAACTCAAAATTCTATGAAAAAATTGCATCAACTCCTGAATATTTTGGCCAGTTAGTAAATGAATACTTAGGCTTAAACCCTCATTTAGCAGAAGATCTGGCCATGCGGAGTACTTTAGCAGAAGAGATAACTCATGCGTTTAGAGGCATTAAAGATAGAAGTCTGGTAGGTAAAATTCTAGAAGAGCTGGCAACAAAAGAGTTTGTCGCTGAATTTTATAAAAAACGCAAAGAAGGCGCTGGTAAAGACGAGCAGCGAAGGCTGATTAACAGTTATCTTGAACAGATCATGCAGGAAGACATCAGCACAACCCCTGTAAAATATGCCAGGTTATATTCCAAAGCTTCCAAAAAAGGCTATTCCAGATCAGATGTTAATTCATTGGTTTCCGCGTATTTAGCAGAAGCAGTCTCTAAAGGCTATTCCGGCAAGGCTGCTGTTGACTATGCAGTCTCCAAAGCCAAATCTGACGTGAAGAAAGGCAAAGCAAAAGGCGGCAAGAAGGCTGCTGCAAAAGCCGACAGCACAGGTGATACCGGTAAGGCTGCAGAGAGCACAGATGGTGATACTGTAGATAGTGATGGCAACGAAATATCTGGAGAAGTAGACGGTGGTGGAGAAGCAACCGCAGAAGGCGGTGGAGAAGCAAGCGCGAATTAATTCTCCATCTCGTTAATTAGCTTAACAAAATACAGCCTTGTAAAAATAAACGTGGACGTAACAAGAATAATTGATAATATTGTAAAGATCAGATAGGATTCTGCAGTTTTAAAAAGCAATAATGAAACCAGCAAAATCAAAATGACGCTTGCAATTACTACTGGTATCAAAATATACGCTTTATAAAATCCGATTATTACTGTCTTTTTGATTATGATTAACAGGTTTTTATTATGCAATAACCCATACGATACAAGCATAAAGTATGATAATATCATTACCAATGTTATTGATAAGACAAGCCTCGGGCCTAGCTGCGGGTTATCTACTAGTGAGTTCAACTGTCCGTAAAGTATAAGTCCCATAGCAGTAAAGTAAACAATTGACACTATGCAAAAATGTATCATATGGCTGACAAAATGCTTAAATGTTTTCTTTTTGATCATATGATGCGTTAGCGCCCAGTTAAACCCTTCAAATATTACAAACAGTATAAAGCTAAAGCTCACAAATAGTTTGATAAACTTCATTACAACTTCATAATTTCTTTGCACTAATAATGGGTCATCCCCAAGCACCGACTTGCCTGTTAAAATATTCTCTGCCAAAGCCGCATCATCAAGCCTCAGCTGGTTGACATACAAAAGCACCTCTTTAGTTGCAGATAATGCAGGTGTCATTGTCGTAATTATATTGATGCCGACTAAAAACAGGAATATTATCTGTATAAGAAAAATTATCAGGATTATATGTTTGAATCTAATGATAAGGTTTATTGTGTCATTGAATGATTTAATTAAAATATTTGCCATTTTTTATCAATTAGAGTTTTTAGTTTTTAAATTTTAGTTTTTTTGGTGCACATTCTTCCCAAATATGGAAGTATCTATACAATTTTTTCTATGCTTCACCTGAAAATATATCTTTAAGCCAGTTTATTAAACTAAATCTTGGCGGTGATGGTTGCGGTATGGGTGTAAATTTTCCTTTGCAATTATTATAGGCATCCTCATCTGCATAATGGAGCCCATCCGGCCGAAGATTTGGCTCTCTATATGAATCAACAATTTTTAAGTAACAGTATCCTGATTTAGTGACTTCAGTTTTTAATTCTGTCATCTTTTTTAGTCCCATTAATTTATGACTGTTTATTAGGTCTGTTGTACTGGTATAAGAATAAGTAGCTGACTCTGCTATTCGCTTAAGCTCATTCCACTGCTTTGGAATACTTAAATATATTTGCCGCTGCTGAATATCTCTTTTGTACTCAAATAAAATGCCCGCCACCTCATACTCACCATCCTGAATCTCAATTAATACGTATGGAGGTATATACTTACCATCTTCCATGTATACTTCCTTTTTTACTGCAATCATCCCCCCAGGATGTATACCACTTGATGTCAAAAGAGTATTAACTTCTGCTTTTACCGAATCGCTCCATTGTTTAAGAATTGCTTGTATTTCAGCTGTGTTTTTTTCATATTCTTTTATTTCATTTAACTTTGCATCAGATGGATATCCAATTGGCATTGCATTATACTCTCTAATCAGCCGCTTCCATTTATCTACAGGGGATTCGATCTGACTATTATGCACCAACACATCCTCAGCAAAATAATAATGATAATCTTTAATTTCAAGATCGTATACCATTACTCCATTGGCGTCTCTAACCTCTTCAATAGAATTAATGATAATCTCATTTCCATCTTTATCCATTAAAGAATCACCAGGTTTCAGTTCTCCTATCTGCACCCATTCCCATGCATTGGTATTAGCAGCTAGAAATATTACAAGCATTAGTACAATCATTATTTTTTTCATCTGAAATATTCATCTATTGCAGCAGTTATAGCATCTGTGTACCCTGCATCAATCTTCAGTTTAGCAAGATCCTCTGTATTTGTAATAAAGCCCAGCTCTATTAAGAGAGAGGGGATGTCATCTGTTGCCGATGCATAGTATAATACCCAAAAAGGCGCTACTGCAACTTTATGTATGCTAAATCCTTTATCAGTGAATCTTTTAACAAGCTTTTCAATCATCTTATCTTCTATCTCTGCGATTTCATTTTTGGTGCATACCTCTTCCTCATCGCCGTAACATCGTATATACTTGTATATCTCCACACCCGACATTGTGCTGTCAATCTGATAAGCATTGCCATGTATGCTTAAGAACAGGTCTGCTTTTTTTGATTCTGCAATATCAGCCCTTTCATCTATGGTTAAGTACATGTCAGTATCTCTTGTAAGATAGACTATATATCTGTCTTTTAGCTTTTCATTAAGTTTTTTTGCCATCATCAGGTTAATGTCTTTTTCCATGATATCATCTTTTACAGCCCCTGGATCCTTTCCTCCATGCCCTGGATCGATAACAATTACCTTTTTGCCGCTGTTATGCACTAGCACATCCTCAGCAAAATAATAATGATAATCTTTAATTTCCAGATCATAAACATTAACACCTTCTGGTACAAAAACCTTTTCAATAGATTCTATTTCAATCTTATTTCCATCTTTATCCATTAATGAGTCCCCTGCTTTTAGTTCACCAACTTGCACCCATTCCCAGTCGTTTGTTCTAAACCCTGCCAAAAACAATATAACTATTAGCACAAGAATAATTTTTTTCATGGTACTTTCCAATAGCCTCCCTTGGCAGGGCCTATTCTTTTTAATGAGCCATATTGCTTTAATTTTTTTATATATTCTTTTACTGTTTCAGGGCTTATCTGAAGGCTTTTTGCTATCAGTCTTCTTGTTGTTGCAGGATTTTTTGAAATTTCATCCAATATCTTCTTTTCCAGGCGCGTCAAAACCTTCTGGGGGGTTTTCTGGGGGGCAGGCCTTAAGAGGGTAATAGAAAAAACCCCGTTAAAGTCAAATATTGGCTCCTTTAATCTATTATCTTTAAGTGATTCCTTTATTCTTCTAATCCCTGTTCCAATCTTTTCTACAAATCCGGCCTTGTTTAATATTGATAAGAGCAAAGGATTCCTGCTCAGGCTTTTCTTGCCGAAGTCTTTTGTTTGTAAACCCGAAACTAATCCGCCAGGATTTATTATCTCAATTTTATCATCATATATATTAATCTGCACATTCGCGCCTTTTTCAAAATAATCCCTATGGACAATAGAATTTACAACAGCCTCCCTGACTGCCTCTTCTGGAATCTCATAATGTTCTTTTCTTTGCAGTCCTTTAATCTCGTATCTCAATTGCAGGTATTGTAATACAAAATTGACAGCGCTTTCAATATTGCTTATAATGTCCTTATTATAGTCTTTCCGATCCAATATTTGAGACCCTTTAAATCTAACACATGTGACAAGCGTATGGAAGTATATCTCATTCAGGTCCTTGGCAAATAACATTGCTCCAGCATTATTGGCTACCAGCTTATTTTTTTCTTTTGTTGCCAAGCTTAAATTGATCAAAGCCTGCTCAATGCTAAGGATGTTTGATAATTTTGCCATTTTTAGAAACTGTTCAAATTTAGCCTTATCAAAGTCCTTTCTGAAATTGAATTTCTCACACTGCAATTCATCAAAAAATACTTTGCCTGCTTTTACAACCAGTTTAATGATCTCATCCCTTGTCAGCTTTTGCGAGTTTGGCCCTTGCCTGATATAGAATCCGGATGAGCATCTATAAGGCTTATCAATTCCTTCTTCTACACTGATTATCAGGATATTCTCCAGCTGCTCAAGTTTTATCTTAACCGGCGGGTCACAGTTATTTGCAGTATCCTGTATCTGCGATTTTAGATGATTACTAATATTAACACCTTTTATTTTTCCCTGGTCACTAACCCCTAAAAATATCTTTCCTCCGGAGCCGTTTGCAAACGCAACCATCTCCTTATCAATATTGTTTAGGCTTTCCTTAAACTCTATTTTTAACCCTTCTCCATCCTGCAGTATAAACTCCAGTTCTTTTTTTTTCATCTTACTTCCCAATACCCTCCTTTAGCAGGGCCTATCCTTCTCAAAAGTCCTTTTTGTCTTAGTTTTGATAAATTTTCTTCTATCTTTCTTTGAGATATTCCTACGATAGTGGACAACTCTCTTGCAGAAATTTTATTATTCTGCATAATCTGCTCAATAATCCTACTTTGGTTTTCAGTCAGTTTTTCACCGACCTTTTCACCGACCTTTTCACCGACCTTTTCACCGACCCTTCTTATGTCTTTTACTCTAAATATTGCAATAAAATAGCCGTTAGTCTTTATCTCAAACCCTATCTGTCCGTGCTTTTTGCATTCTTCTTCTATTCTCTTAAGCCCGGTTCCCATCTTTTCGACTAGATGCACCCTGTGAAGAAGGTCTGCTATAAGTGGATTTCTCCTAACAGCTATCTCGCCCAGATTATCCTTATTCAAAGGGGGTATTAAAGATCCAATATTCGAGATTTGAATGCGATTCTCGAAAATATCTATCTGAACATTTGCTCCTTTTTCAAAATAGTCCCGGTGCATTACTGCATTGATTATCGCCTCTCTCAGCGCCTCTACTGGGTATTCAGGTATCTCTTCTCTTTCAATGCCTTTGATCTTATATCCTGTCCTTGTGTTCCTTCTGATAAACCTTATTGCACCCTCAACCGAAGCCACAATACTCGATTCTAGGTCTAATCTGTCAAGAACGTCAACTTTTTCTGTTCCAGCATACCTTGCGCATGTTATATATGCATTGATGAAATACTTTTTAGGATTTTTTGAGAAGGCCAATATGCCTGCATTCTTCATCTTATTATTCTTATCAGTAACGCCTAAATTAAATAATGTGTTTTTTCTGTTTGAACTCATCTCTATTCCTGCCCTACTAAGATAATTATCAAATGTTTTATGGTCAAAATCATCAAAGTCAAAATCACTGTTAGTCTGCTCATCAAATTTTATTTTACCCTGAGCAAAAACCATGCTTTTGATGTCTTCTGTCTTCATCTTTTGCGAGTTTGGCCCCTGCCTGATATAAAATCCGGATGAACACCTATAAGGCTTATCAATTCCTTCTTCTATACTGATTATCAGGATATTCTCCAGCTTCTCAAGTTTTATCTTAACCGGCGGGTCACAGTTATTTGCAGTATCCTGTATCTGCGATTTTAGATGATTACTAATATTAACACCTTTTATTTTTCCCTGGTCACTAACTCCAAGAAAAATCCTGCCGCCAGAGCCGTTAGCAAACGCAGCCATCTCCTTATCAACATTCTTTAAGCTTTCCTTAAACTCAATTTTTAACCCTTCTCCGTCCTGCAGTATAAACTCCAGCTCTTTTTTTTTCATGTTAACCTACTATTATTAAAACGAAAATCTCTTACCTTTTTCAATAAGTCCAGATAGTTTTTCACTGTTGATTTTGATATTTTTGATAATTTTTCCAGCCTTCTTACAGTAAACCGGCTGCCTGGATTTTCAAAGAACACTTCAGCTATCTTTTCAATTCGTTGTCCCATTTTTTGTACTTAAGTCCAAAATATCACCTGTTCCTTTTAGCATACACATAATGGTACGGCGTGACCTTGATATTATCATTGATGACCAAGTACTCATATTCCGGATGCACAAATGTGTTCAACACTTCAGATTCCACAGGCATGTTATTCTCCAGGTCATACGATATAACCCTATCGCCAGGTATGATGTCCTGTATCTCCTTCTTGGAATTATCAGCCATCGTGATCTTTGTCTGGGGTAAGAAGCAGGCTGGTGTGGTTGTACAATCGGGTAACTCACTAATCGACTCATAGAGTACATCGTTAATGTTTTTGGTACAAACAGTTTTGAATAGAACAATATTCTTATATTTTTTACCTTTGTATGTAGTACTATGGCTATCATAAGTCCATTCTTCATAATCTACTTCAGTTCCTTTTACAGTCCGGAAACCCACATCATAATAGTATAATGTTATCCCTGCTTTCAATTTTCCTTCCACATCAGTATTTTCAATTAATTCGCCAGTTGTGCTCGTACTTGCAGCAGTAACCTCTGCATCTCCAAAGCGAATTATGCCAGCAGCAGCTACGTTATACGGTTTATCTTTATATGCATCTATTATCGGATAATCAATCCAATACTCCTCATAAGTATAAGTGTTCCAATCAGATTTGAACCTAATGCTTTCATCAATAAACAATCGGATATCATCTCCGCCTTTCCAGTAATAAATTTTGTTGATCTTATCCAATTTTAAATATGTCAGTGAAGTAAGTGTTGATTCTTCTCTGATCAATTCAATTAATTTATTGAATATAGTCAATTTTGCACCAGTATCAGTTTTTAAAAATTTTACAGGTGTATTGAATTCATTATAATCAGATTTCAATACCGCAATAGCATCTGTTAATGTAGTTGATATTGAAATCTTCGAAGATAGTGTATTAAACATAGTCGTATCAGCAGTAGTACTTAGGGATCTCACTACAGCAGCACTGGCCGCTTTTTTGCATGATAAAGAACCACCCGTCGTAGTAGCAGAACAATACTGATATTCCGCTTTATTAGTTGGATCAGTTCCGGCATAGTCATTATCAGCAGCGCCAGTTGTATACCCGCAATCAAATTTATTCACATCATTTACAACACCGCAAACACAAGGCCCGTTGTTAACTTCGCCGTTTGTATCCATTGTGCATTTATTATACCGCCTGCATTTACTATCAACGCAGTAATAATAACCCAGAGTTGCTTTAGGGCAGTCCAGCTGTGTAGTGCTTGTAATAGTGGTAGGCGCGCAATAACAATCATTTGAAATAGGCATATTTGGCGCGCATCTTTGACTATCATACCCACTCCCAGCAAGAACTTGGATAGGCACATCATACCACTGCCTTATCCCGTTATTTACAACAACCAGGCTATCATCATAGATAGACGCTGCAGCCTGCGCGCAGTCCCCGTTTTCCGTCACCGGATTTCTAAGGTCAATATGCAGCCCAAAACGTGCGCCAGGTGTGGTAGAAGACATAGGTTGTTTTGTAATGGTTAAACTATATACCTTTTCAGTTTCAGGTTGAGTAATAGCAATCTCAGTATAAATCAACTTTACGTCTGCTTTATTACCATCATTCCAATTTAAGGCAAACGTGCAAATATTGCTCGCACAAACCGTTGATAAGGGCACGAACGATCCGTCTATCTTGAATTTATCAACTGATCCGTCTTTTAATTCAATCTTATTATCACTGTTTCCATCCTGGAATGTTATCGATTTTGATTTTGTTATAACTGTAGTGAACCCAACAGGATTAACAACCTCTCCGTTTAAACCTGCGGGGCTTGACGTAACACTATAAGTTACACCCGCCGCAAGGCTCGGTGTGTACTGGTCGCCAATATTAATCGTCGGTATTGACCTTGTCTGGTCTCCGGCAGATCCTGTAAGTTTGAAATTATGCTGTTGTCCTATGAGCTGGCCCATGCTATCCGTCAATCTGACTACCAAGCATTTTGCCTTATCATCCTTATAATAATTAACAGTCCCGCTTATAGTCCTATCATCCTTTGCATATAATACCAGTGGTTCTACAGTAAACGTACCTACAGCAGTAGGCGGATACACCTGCTTATTGTTAACCTTAAGCGAAGTAAGATACGTTGTCCCGTACGGGTTCAAAAACGCAGCCCCTTTATTGCAGTAGAACGTGCCTGAAGCCGCATCAACTTCGCACGCCACAAAATCCGAAGGTGTATAATCTTTGATAGGGAAATAATACACGCCTTTTGTGCCCTGCACATGCCCCTCGCCAAAACACCTGTTGACATCTCCCTGCGCTGCCGCAATATTTTTAGCGTCAATCTCGATTTTTATATGGTCATACCGATACGGTGACGTAACGATCCTATTGGCTGCAGGGATCATCGTATGGTCAATATCCTCCAGAACATTCTTGGTTAGCGCTCCGCCTGTATACAGCAGCCGCGACTGCGACGCTCCGTTAGCGCACGGGCAGTCAGGCTTTTGCGGGCTTTCAACCTTGTCGCATCGTACATCCTGTTGCGTTGCAAACTCTTCGCTTCCTATGCATGTTAGATAAACTCTATACCCGTCAAAATTACACCCCGGATTGATGGTCCATGTATTTTTATATTCATAGACAGACTGCGACGGTGACGTTGTCGGGTCAAACGTCAGGTATTCCCTGCCCTGAAGTATGTTCGGCGCCATTACAAGCGTCTCATACGGCGCAGCGTACGCAGCATCGACAAAATTCTGGACACCTATATCCCAGTCATACCCAAACGCAGCCAGGCAAACTTTCCTTGCAACAGCCTCTTCTCCCATCCCAAACAGGCTGTTGATGTCAGCATTGCCGTACTCCTGCGCCATCTCTAGTTGTGAATCCTGGACAGAATCCACCATCGACCCAACCCCCGCAACAATATACTGCGACCATCCAGCTTCACCGTCTGCATCCAATAGCGACCCCATCGGGCTGCACCCGTCGCGCACCCAGACTATAACCTTCCATATAAACGAGCATATGTACTGTGTAAACATCTCCTTGCACATCCCTGAATCTGCTCTCCCGGTTGTCCGTACCTGCATCAGGCAGGTTTTAAGCGCAGTTGCCAGGTTTCTTACAAGATACAGCCTGTTTAGGATACCTCCTACATCAGCGCATTGGAATGCCGCAAGAAAATCCCTTGCAGGGTCAAGTTTCACTACCTCTTCTCCACCCCATAGATGGTCCTGCCCAAAACAAGCAGGCGCATCCCTTCCGGATGTGTACCTGTCAGGGTTATATTGATCACGCACCACCGTGCCTGTTCTACTTGCTGGCGCTGCCCAATTGATCTTAAAATACCTATAACTCCATTCCATATCTGCGTATTCTTTTGGGTCTGTTATTCCATTGCCTCCTGCATGATCCACTCCATAAGGCGCCTTTTTCTTAGTTTTTGATTCAACATCCTGCGGCTGGTAGTATTGGTCTGCAGCGCTATTCTCACCAGCGCTGATACAGCAGCATTCGTACCGTTCACTTGATTTGCCGCTCACAGATTGTGGTTTATCTAATGCATTTGTTACTTCCTGATCCTTTGCAAATATTTTTTTATAGAAACAATCATTTGTATATCCGGCTGTAAACGCATCATTGATTGTACTTTTATGTTGATCATCCGTATTTTTGTTCAGGCTTTTGCATGAGTCAGCGATTGTGCAGGTATAATAAGGGTCTTTAGTTTTAGCCACACTTCCAGTTGTTGGCGGCTTGATAGGGTAAATATTAATTTTTTTTGTGCCGACTGATACAGTTTTAGCAGGTCCAGTTGATACAGTCGATCCTGGCGCGCCGCATATTTCAGCGCACGTTTTTGGTTGGTATGTTAAATAATAATTGTTAGACTGTTTGATTGCATACTCAGTCGAAAAGGTCCTGCTTAAATCTGTTTGTTGATAAATTAAGTTGTATATGCTGCTTCCACTGCTCTGTGCGTTGCCAATTTTATACAATTGAATTGTGTTGACCGCTCCGGATACACCAGTCGATACACCAGTCATTTCAACGCATTCATCATTAGTTCCAAACCCGCCTGCTGCACTGCCACCGCTTAGCCTTCTGTAGGCTTCCCTGCAATTAACAACAGTCAGCCTCCTTCCTTTTGTAGACTGGTCGCTGTCGCACTGCGACCCGCCCTTAATTTTCTTAAGTATTTCATTATTAGATTTGTCCTCAGTCCAGCCCGCAGGCGACGAATGCCCAAACAGCCGATCACAGGTATACCTGAAAAATGTATGCCATGTTGCCTCTGTCTGCCACGCGCTGTAACATCCAGGGTAGCATTCTTTTAAGCAGGTATCTGAAATATCATCAGGCTTCATAACATCAATGTTCATTCCCTTGGGTACACTTCCCTTATAATCAAAATCCTGGATGCACTGCTTGCATTTAGCAGTCGCAGCGCCTCCGCCTGTAACAGCCGCTCCCACATTTTTTATCCCTTCGATCCGGCAGTTAAAATTCCGATAGACCTTGATAAAAAATTTGCCAAAGTACGATATCATGCACCCCATAGCGACCTGTTCAAGTATCTTACCCAGGTCGTCGATCCATTCAGTGGTCTTTTCTATTATATCTTCTAAGATATCGACAAAATCATACAGCAGCCAGTCAGGCAGGACATCCCGCGGGTCAATCCTCCCCATATCAACATAATACCCTACACTTTCACAAAACCTCTGTGTCCCGGTTGTATAATAGAAATTTCCAGAAGCATCCTGCCCGCTCCATGCCCTAACAATGCCGTTTGTATCATATTCCTGGATTCGTTTTTTATATTTATACTGGATAGTAAACCTCAGTGGAAACAGCATCTGGTTATCTGTTAATCCTTTAAAAAAATTGTTCCAGTCGCCGCTGCTCCACTGGTCCATCACTTTATAAGCAGAAAGCCTATACACTACATAAGCAGTTTTTCCATTGATTATCCTTACAGTCGCAGCCGACGATCCCATTACATTGCAGCTGTGATTATAATTAGGGTCTCTTACTATATACTCATCGCACGCCCGCTCAACAGTGACGCTTGTGATCTCTGCCTGGTCTTTTACTGCATCACCATAATATGTAAAATTAAAATAAAAGTATAATGTCTCCAGCCCTTCTGCAAGCCGCTCAGTTGAGATGAACGCAGGGCTTTGGTAGGGCAGAAGCGGCGTAGCATCCCATAACATATCGCCTGACCAGCACGTCTTAACATCGTATTCTATCGGCTCATACCCTCTTTTTTGGAACGCGTCTGTTGCTATGAATAATAAGTTAGATTTTTGAATCTCTTTATATTGGTTTGTAAGATCATGCAGATCCTCATAATTGATTTGCTGCACCCTCCCGCCCAGCGCCACACTTGACCTGATGTCAACTTTAGGAAAAAGAAAATTGCCGTTCGCATCAGCAAGCGTCATATAATCCGCTCTTGAGTTTCTATCACTATCAGTTGACAGGTCTTCTTCTGCTATCGTGTTGATCTGATCTGCAATCCTCTCAAACATTGTCGTGTTCCATTCACCCATCGGCGTCCTTTTAACATACAGGTACACTTTAGCTCCCGGGTCAGTTTTGCCTGTAATGTCCACATCGTCAGCAAACTGCTCAAAAAAGTCTGTCCCGTCCGGCGGCTCAATATCAGTTATTTCCGGCGGGTTAACATCATAATATATATTGAATTCTGTTTTGTTCATATTCCCAGCAGGGTCTTTTGCTTCGACAGTTAACATATAAAACCCTTCATCTTTGAGCGTAAATTCCTGCTTAAAAAAATCTTTAGTATTTATTATAACTTCTTGCACAAAGCCGCACTCAGATTGTGGTGGTGTAACAGTTGCTGTAACATTATTTGCGCCTGATTGAGTTTTTATAACCAATTCATCAGAACCTTCACCTTGGTTGCACGATGCATCCACAGCAGAAACAGAATATGTATATTCAGTGCTTGTATTAACCTGATCAGTAAACTGGTTAGTAGTTCGTACCGAAAGTAAATAATTATCCCGGTAAACCAGGTACTTTTCAGCATCAGTAATCTTGTTCCATTCAAGCTCAACTGAGTTGCTGTCGATAGTAACATTTGTGAGGTTGATTACTTTGGCAGGCGGTGTTGTATCAGTTTTTTGGTACTCCAAAGTTAAATTCATTGTAACATTCTCATCAACTGTCCCGTTTACAAGGATCTTATTCTTGGCAGTAAGTGGCGGTATCAGCGGCCTGATATTAAAGCTGGGTATTATCTGGTCAACTGTAATGATAAATTCTGTTTCATTCTTATGCCCTCTTGGGTCTTCAACCTTGACCTTGAGAGTATTGTCTCCGTCCAAGAGGTCAACAGTAGCAGAAAAAAACCCTTTAGGGTCTGCATAGCTTCTTTGCAGGTCTGTTGCTCCGTTATTGACAGATATCTCAACTTCGCTGTTAGGGTCTGTCCATAGCTCTATCTGTTTAGTTCTTGTCTGCTGATATCTATTGATAAAAGTTTTAATATTTGGCGTAACATCCGGTAGTGTTGTAAACTGGTAATATTGTCCGTTGTTATTGTCTGTTCCTGAATTAGAGCCTGCAAGCGAGTATACTTCAAACAAGTACGGAGTTGACTCGTCAAGATCCTCTACGATGACAGAATGGTTTTTGCTAAGGCCTGCTCCATATGCGTTTTCTGATAACGGTACAGTTTTCCCGTATGTTACTCTTGCTGTTGATGATATGTCAGTGTTCCATGTGATATTGGAGCCGCTGTCTGTAACATCTTCAACTGTAACATCCCGTATAACAATCTCTGCCGATGTGATCGGCATTAGTATAACTAGCCAGATAAGTGTTAATGCGATTAATTCTTTATTTATCATCTGAATTCCGGCTCCCTATTTGAATAGCTCGGCAGCCCTGCAAAAAACATCATCATCTCAGTATCGTCTGAAAACGGCTTATACACAGCATGAAATACAACCTCTTTAGCATTCTCCATCTCTATTTCTGACGCATGCCACTTCCCTTTATACCCGCCAATCATTGACTCGTTTGTCATTATGTACACTTCCACATCATAATCATAATCATCCCGGTCCAGCAGTTCGATCTTTTGGTCTGTCCTGTATGTTGCTGTCTCTTCAAACCCTGGCTTTTTGATGATGACTATCGCTGACTCATCATCTTTTAGTTTCTGCGCCGGCGCGTTAGGGATGCCTGATCCCATATATTCATGCTTAACAACACTGTAATTGATCTCTTTGACAGGCCGCATATAGATATAAAACGCGCCCTCGGTTTCTGACGAGATGAACCGCTGCGAATCAGCATACCCCTCTTTTTTAGCCCTCAATATCCCAAGCGTGCATCGAGGCATAACTCCCTGCCAGTACGGTGTCCCGTACATTGAATAATCAGGTGTTGTTAGGCCAAGAGGGCACTCATACCTGCCGCATACAAAGCTTAGATTCACGCCTTTAAGCTCATATCCTGTCGTAGTGTTTTCTATTGCATAGAACCTCATTGTATTATCCAGTTCACTGCTGCAAAACTCATCATCCCGGATAATATTGCTTGTCTGATAATCAGTTATAGCAAACGTATCCCTCCTTGGCTCATTATGGTCAATACTGCCCTGGAACGCAAATATGAACGAAAACTCATCATTTTTTCTGGTATCCTGGTCAACGATCGTAACCTTGACCGGGAACTTCACATCGTATGTAAAATGCCATATATGCATGCAGAAGAACGACAGCATCTGGTTGCCCCGCTGTGAGTTAGATTCGATTATCGGATAGTTATTAGGCCGTATATAGAAATCGTTTAGCCATTCAAGCTCATAATTATCATACGTAAACCCCACTTTCATGTTAGAATAGTCTTCATCTCCCACTTCCCATATATAATGGTGCCAATAATATGACGCATTATAAGTTTCAGGCAGGCTTGCCCACGGCGCAATATCCGGCAGCGGCACATACCGGTCAGGTGTAAAGTTTGACCCCCTGATCTTTATATACGGGAAATTTTCTGTCATGAGCATCTTTAATTTATTTTTGATCGGCTCCACCTGCCATTGAAGCTTATTGCACTGAAACTTCGGCCCGCCAGTATCTGGTATATCATCGTCCATCGCTATAAGGTCTATCACTTTCTTTTCCATAAACCCGCCAGCATTTTCTGATTCCATGATACGTCTTGCAAGCGTATGCGCAGCATTAAGCCGCACCGGCACCTCTACCCTGAACCTGTCTATCTCTGCAAGCGTCTTATTAAACTTATCTTTGATCTCAAGCGGATACATTGTCTCTATCTTTACAAGCGACTCCATCGAATTGCCGATTTCTGTTATTGTGCCCATATCGCCATGCTCGATAACCTCATATTTATTGCTGAAAACATCAAAGCTGTTTAAGCATTCCGGCAGGTTTTCAGTAACATACCTTGATATCTGGTCCTGCATGAACTCTTTTGTCGGCACACGCGATATCCCGTCGAACCACCAGTACGGATTTTTTAGCTCAGGCGTCGGCGACCTTGATATATAGCTGTCCGGGTTTTCTTCGATATACGGCGGGAAATAGATATAGCCGCCGTTAAGCCCTAACGTGGTAAGCCCTTCTTTGCCTGTGTTGATTATGCATGTTTCAATAAAGCTTTGGACAGGCAGCAGTTCCGGGTTGATCTGCTCCAGCTGTATAATGGACTTCTCCCTGATAAAGATAAAATACGAGACTGCAAGCATTATCACAAGTCCCATTATTATAAATATGGTGATCTGTCCTCTTTTCATTTTTTTTTATACCCTAAAAAATTGACTGATAGTATTTGTCACGTCTGTTATCCGCAAAGTGTTGATGTCTGTTTTTTCTATGATTGTTTTTATTATTGTTTCGGTCATTGTATACTTTTTTTATATGCTTTTTGCTATATATATCCTTGTAAAGTCTATTGCTGTTATCGCTATTATCAGCATCAGTGCTTTTATCAAAAAATGGCTGTATGGAAAAATGCTGCTTATTTTTACCAGGCTGTACAATATTGCTGCCATGATGATGTACGGTATCGCCTGTTTATGAAATTTGTAAAAGCCAATCTTTAGCGTTTTTTTCACAGATTTCCTGAAAAATGATATGTACAATATATTGGTATAATACGCAAACAGTAATATCATTGTGATGTTTAGCGTATACAATAGGTAGATCTGCGCGCCTTTTTGTATTACAAACATGATTGATGCAAATCCCGCTGCCCATGCAAAGTTCAGCCCTAAAAATTTAAAGAACTGCTTTGAATTATGCTTTTTATCTAATATTTTTGAATACACCATATATTGAAAAAAAGACCAGTTAGTTATTATTATTATAGCAAATATGATTGCCACAGTAACAATCGCAGATAGATGGTGGCTCATGCTTTCAGACACTCTGTTGATCTCTGTATTTGTTTTTTGTATGACACTTTCTATATCTATCTCCAGCAGTTTGTTGTACTCTGTCCTGATCATTTTAGTCGCTATCAGTCCAAGGATATAGCTTATGCTGACAAACACCACGTCTAATAATACGATCTCTGATAATTTTTTTAGTTTCATTAGATATCACAATCCGTCACAACAGTGCACGCAGGCGCTGCAGGCGCTGCTGAGCTTGCTGCACTTGAACTGCTGCCTGAGCTTGTTCCGCTTGAAGCTGGCGCATTTGATTGCGCTATCGGTGTGCAGATACTGGTCATCTTAGAGTTGCTTCCAAACGGCTCAAAATCTGATACAGACGACAGTTCCTTATCAAAATACAGGCAGGCTGTGGTATACCTATAGTAGCTGTAATCTACTATAGCATTAGCTCCTGTATGCCTTACCATTTTTCCTTCCTCTATAGTCTCCTGCGGGAAGGTATAAGTCCGTCCGCCTGTCAGCTGTAAGTATACTTTTAGGTCATCATACCCGCTGCCCTGCATATTATTGACAACATAGGTTATCTTGTACAGGTATTCAGTGTATTCTGCTCCTGTCTCATCAATAGACGTAAGCGGTCCGGACATTTCTGCTTCTACATGCGCAGCTGTCATAGTAAGCCCGTTTGGCGTTGTGACAAACGCAACATTAGCAGGTATGTCTGAATCATCAATTCCTGACGAGCACACAGCTGACGTAAAGCAGTCCACCCCTCCGCCGATAACAGTCGAGCAGAAGAAATCATTGACATCATCTTTCCAGTTTTGCACCCATGTATCTTCCTCATCCCAGAGAAGGCTTGAATATCCTGAAAAGCCCTGGTATGCTGTAAACCACGATTCAAAGCTTGCCATCCTGTTTCTCCACTGCGCCTGAGACCATGCGGTCTTAGCAGACTGTGGTGCGCCTGAAGGCATGTTACCATTTACCGTGGTCCATTCTCCACCTCCATTATTTTTATAAGTGTAACTTGTCATTTCCCCTTTTGCATTATAGTTTGCAGTATCTGAATAAGTTTGTACACCTCGCAGGTTATAATGATACTGTGTCCTCTCAGTTCCAGTAAAATGGTGATCACCCGCATTATCACCTCCTTTGACCACATTGGTGTGGATGACAGTGGTTGTTGAAGGTCTTGGTCTACTCATTTTACCCTTATCCTCATCATCTATTTTTCCATCGTTATTACTGTCAATAGGTACTTGTTCAAAGCTATTTACAGTTGTTGTGCGGGGTATAACATCTGTGGATTGACCATTTATCGTTGCTGTAGTTGTCCCACTGGAGCTTGTTGAAAATACTTGCTTATTGTCTGAGTTTCTGATTGTAATCGTATCACTTGATGTATCAGTCGTATACCCTGTACCGCTGTATGCCTGCATCTGGTCAAGCGTAGCCTGATCCATTGGACCACCATTATATTCTCCTCCTGTAAAACCAGTGATAGCATTTGTATCAGCATTGCGAGTGACCTGAAAATTTATATCACCTATCTTAACTGTCTCATATTCATTATGCACCAGTATTCCCTCTGCATAATAGTACGGGTAACCTTTAACCTTAAAATTATAGACCTTCACACCTTCCGGCACAGCAATCTTTTCTATAGATTCTATTGTAACATAATTACCTTTATTATCTACCATCTTATCGCCAATCTGCGCTTCGCCTATCGGCACCCACTGTCCTTCAATATAAAATATATGGTCTGGTGTAACCTTGATCTTATTATTAATGACTAAATATTTATTGGTTAATCTTTGATATGTATCAACAACCTCTGACACAACAGTTTTTCCATTATCAAAATCATAAGTTAACACTTTATCGCCTGGTCTGATATCTTCTATAGGTTTTGTGCTGTGGGCTAATGTTATCATTGTTCCGGATAGGAAGCAGACTGGTGAATTCAATGATTGAGTTTCATGACTACTCAATAAGGTATATTGTGGCTCCTCTTCTGATAGGGTACCCTGCAATCCGTTAGGGTTACCGTATGGACTCTGTAACCTATAACGCTCCGCCTCAGCGAGCATATTCTGCAAATAGGTTCGGGCATTATGAACATCTGTACCAACTGTAGTTCCACTATCAGTCGTGTCCAGTTTGTTAATTTCAGCCCTGATCGCATCAGCATTTCCAGCTATCGAACTGATGTGATCAGCAGAATATAATCCGCCAAAAGTTAAATCTGTCTGACTATTATGCACAAGCGCCCCCTGCGCGTAATAATAATGGTAGTCTTTAACTTCCAGGTCATACACTGTAACACCCTCTGGGTCATAGGCCTCTTCGATGGTTTCTATCACGATCTCGTTGCCGTCCTTGTCCATCAATACATTGCCTGGCTTTAGCGACCCGATTGGCACCCAGTTCCATGCAGATGCAAAACTGGCTAACAGCACGATCATCAGTATTGATATTATTTTTTTCATTTTGCGTAAACTATATGGTTTGGCGTAACTTTCATATTGCCATTTATTATCATATACTTGTTTTCTTTATGCGAAAAAACATTCACAACCTCAGCCTTAACATTTTGCTTATTGTCAAGATCATATGATAATACTTGATCTCCAACTTTTACATCTTGAATTTCTTTATATCCATCAGATAATGTTATTTGAGTGGACGGAAGGAAGCACGCTGCTGATTCATCGCTTCCAATAGCCTCTCTTGCACGATTGAACGAATCAACTCTGTTTTCAGCAGCTTGTTCGGAGAGATGATTTGTTGCTTGACCACTAGTATACATTTCCGCAAATTTTCCATTAACTATCCTATTAAAATTTTCCTCTCGTGCTCCATTAATATCTCCACGCCATATAGCTAATGTTAATTGTCCTGTCTTTACTGGATCTCCTGATATTCTAGGGTCTGAATAATACTTATCATAGCTATTAAGACTGCGTATATACGCCATTCTACTAGCGGTAGCTTCTATCGCAAAATTATCATCATTTTGTAATTTATTCGCAATTGCCTGATCAGTCATTCCAGCAGCACCACTATATGTTTTTGCTTGACTAACACTCATTGCGGTTACTCCTAAGTTTGTTCCGGTATCATGCGATTGCGGGCCAGTAGGATTTCTTTCTGCAATAATTATTGCTGCAAGTTCAGCAGGAGGTACATTATGGCTATTAGCTATTGTAGTTATCTGGTCTGAGTTCTTTGCAACATATTCTTGATTACTAATACCTTCTTGGTTGGTTTGGATTACATTCCCGCTTATCCCTTCAATTCCTGAATTCACAGATATTAGATTCACCGATTTTTTCGAACCGATAAATCCAACCATCACTATACATGTAATAATGACTATTAACCAAAGTCCTGCATTCAGATTTGTTAGGTATGCTGTATTGTTCATTTTGCATACACCATATGGTTTGGCGTAACTTTCATATTGCCATTAATTATCATATACCTGTTTTCTTGGTGTGAAAAAACATTCATAACCTCAACTTTAACATTCTGTTCATTTTCAAAATCATAAGATAACACCTCATCTCCAATATTGATATCCTGTATCTCCTTTGTTGCATTATCAAAAAGCGTGATGTTTGTTAACGGAAGAAAGCATGCCGCATTGCCCGTCGCCATATAAACTTTTGAAGTTGTAAACGCTATCATCACTATACAGATGACTAGTAGTATTACGACCATTCCCAATCTCGGGTTTGACAATTGCGCTTTTTTCATATTAAAACATTTTCCATTCATCAATATTGACTATTTTTTTACTCAATTGAGTAATTTTTGTCTCATCCATGCTTTGTCCCTCTTTTGGGTTTGACAATTTTGCTTTTTTCATTCTGTTCCATTTTCTCAAACAAGTTTCTCTATCATGGGTCTGACACCCATCCAACCTCAGTCTTCATCTCTTCAAACCTCTCGCAGTAATTATCATATACCTCCCAGTCATTGTCGCTGAGCTCTTTTGCCACATAGATATCTTTGACAGCTTCCCCTATGGTTGACAAAAGTTTCAGCCAATAGCATCTCTGGTGCGGCCAGACAAGATTCTCTTTGCATGCCGGCTTGCACTGTGAAAGCATCGAAAACGCTGTCCCAAGCGCAGCTCCTGGGTCTGCGATCCCGTTTTTTATCATGTCTGTATAGTAATTCAGCAGTTTTAAAGGCGACAAAAGTTCAAAAACCTCTCCCGCAAAAAACCTGCATTCCATGTAGTCTTTCTGCTTTTCGCACATTGTTAACGGTATGCTCTGATGCTGTTCATTTTGCTGGTTTATGCCTGGTGTTTCTGATATCGCAAGCAGGCATGTTCCGTAATTGCATTCGATCTGCCTGTATTTATCAATGTTGTAAATAAGTCCTGGGATGCACCATGTCGCAAGGCTTAAAAAAAAGCTGTCTTTGACGCTCATATAATCATTAGGATTTTTTCCAAGGTTGTTTTTTGCCCAGTCTCCTATCCCAAAATAATTGTCAGTTTCCGGATTAAACCAACCGCACCCGCCGCCAAGCGCCTGGCCCCATCCTTCGAATCCTTTCACGTCATTGCAGTCTTTGCTCCATGCCATCTTACAGTTGACAAAATTACAGAACTTATTGATCCCGTTTTCGCCTTTGTAAAGCTTATGCGCGAGATCTCCTGTTTTTTGCGCAGCCTCGCAGTTGATAACCCTTGCTTCCTGCAGCTTGGCAGATGCAGGCGAACCCATCCATTTGGCTTTTTCTTCAGCAGTGCCAAAGATTATTTTTAGCCCGTTCCATGCAGCCGCAAGATGCTGCAGCCCGCCCCATATTTTGCACGCAGCCTCTGCCATGCCCAGAAACTCTCTAAGCGACCCGACAAGATCCCATGCTCCGTCTGTCATCTTCTCAACATCTTTGACCTTCTCTTTTAGGCTGGTAGAGGCAGTGCCCAAAGGATTATTATAAAATACAAGCTTGACAGCCACATCCTCTGTCTCGCCCTGGTCATAAACAGTATTTTCCACCCTTGATACGATATTAAGCGGGCATTTGATATCGATATAGCTTAACGCTGAGGTGTCGGCCTTGTTGAGCGTCAACTCCATAAATATCTCGTCGCTTCCCTGGATATCATTCCTTAATACAGGCTGCTTGGAAAGAAAGGTTGTGCCGCCTGGCATTATGCTGTTATTGACGCACGTTCCCAGGCTGAATTCAAGAGCCTCCTGGTCAGATGCAGCGTTTTGTTGCTGCAATGTGAGTTTGCAAAACGACCTTGTCTCTATCAGTGTTGTAATCTCTCTATCGATCCTGGTCGGGCTGCACTCTACAGTTGGCTTTTTCCAGAAATTTGGTGTTGTGGAATCATTGGTTTCCAGCACTTCGATCTCGATCTCTTTTGATAAGGTATTATTAGCAGCATCTGTAAAATAAAACAGTAGTTTATCTTCTATATGGCCTGTTATGTCTATGGGTGACAGCTCCCATCTGCATGTCCACAGGTCTGATTTATTGACGCATCCATCGTTAGAGACAACATCAGCATCCTCTATGATCATCGACAGGTTAGCGTACGCATTGATGATCTCATGCGGCTCAGATACATTGATCTCAATATTAAGCGCATCGCCTGTTTTTATTATCCCGCTGAAAATATTAGCCCCTACATTTTTTATTGAGTGCGCAAGGTATGACGGCGGTGTCTTATCAAAGATTAATGTTTCCTCAAGCACTCCCAAAGCCGGATTGCCAAGGTCATCCACTGACGCAGGCAGTATCTTAACTGTTTTTTTGCCTTCGCTTATCGAGCCTGCATCGATATTATCAAATGTGCATGTCCATGACCCTGTGCATCCGTCTGTCTGCACAGACGCACCTTTTCCCACCTGGCTTAGGTCCATATACAGCTTATTATTATTAAATCCTGACCCATCTTCTGTTAAAGATACCTCGATCTTATTATACCCTATGCCCATATAGCTTATTCCTTTGTATTGCCTGTTCGTTTTGATCGAACTGATCTCCGGGCTGTAAGGGTCATATTCAATGTTCCAGTTAAGCACTGTTGATGCGTTGTTGCCCGCCGAATCAGACGCATTGATCCGGATCTTGGCAGTTATCGTATCGTCAAGATATATCTCAATATTATGCCATTTGCAGTCATAAGTATTGTCTGATACAAGCGTGCATATCGCAGGCTTATTGCCATAGTCCAGCGTTTTATTATTAAGCTCCCTTAGGTCAGCATTAACACTGGTACTAACCAGGTTCTCATC
Source organism: Nanobdellota archaeon (assembly GCA_043818675.1). Taxonomy (GTDB): domain Archaea; phylum Nanobdellota; class Nanobdellia; order Woesearchaeales; family DATDXC01; genus JBDRFR01. The sequence goes on along the minus strand of JBDRFR010000061.1, from coordinate 30,154 downwards.
GGCTATGGTTGCGCCCACAGTCACTATCTTCCCGCCGCGGCCTACATGGTGCACCTCTTGCTCAAGCTGCGTAACATTAAGGTGAGTTATTACCGGGTCTTTTGTATCGATTAGGATATCCTGGGTTGCAGTGATAGAATTGCCCATAACGTCGTATATGGTAGCTGTTGCGCTAACAGTCTGCACTGTTGCAGCAGCGCCTATTATCGCTGCAAGCGGCGCCTTGATGACGCTTTTATTGTTGCATTTTGTAGAATCAACATCTATTGTGTGCGTATATGTCAATGCGCTGATTTCTATCCTGTCGATGCCTGTGCATTTACCGTTGCACTTTGTGGACGTGCATGCAGCATCAGTAACATCCAACTTGAAGCTTATATCACCGCTGCTGACAATAGCTGGCTGCGCAGTAAACGAATTGACAATAGGCGGTAGTTCATCAAAGAAAACAGTATAGCCTGATTGGGCCACTTTCAGGTTTGAATCATCATACAGATAAAAGTGCATGCTTTGCGGGTTTGAGAAATATATCAGCGGCGTAAACGTAAAGGTGCATAGGCTGTAGGCCTGGCCCTCTACAGGCTCGCACGTATTAAACTTCAGCCCGGCGTTGCTCGGGTTCAAGGGCGACGCTCCTGACCCGCCGTACCGTACCTGGTCAGTTTCAATAATATCATCTCCTGATACGTATGCATAAAGCTCGACAACAAGCGTATCATCAGTGTCTGTCAGAAAACCTTCAATATTATCTGTTGCGCCGTGCACAGAGCTTACCTGTAGAAAGTCAGCAAACGCTATCGGCATGCTGACTATTAAAATCATTACAAATATTGCTGATAGTTGTTTAGCCATTTTTATATATGTGCGGAGCTAGCTGGAAGCAGTACTGTTTATATTTATCATAGTTGGACGTTTCCACAAGGTCTTCTTCCGGCAGTATCGAGCTTGGGTTCCAGTTCTGCAGGTCAAGCGATACTGTTTTGAACAGGATTATATTGGTTGCATTAAAGTTAGGGTTGGACTCCAAAAACGCCTGCCCGGTCGATGTGTCTTCATCGCAATGCAGTCCGCCGTTTGGCATCGGGTCGCTGTCATTGAATGCAAATCCTGGGAAGATGACAGCCTGTCCGTCATAGTTTAGAGTCCGCTCCGGTATTGTCAGCTCTTTATGGTAAAAAAGATCGATGCGCATCTCATACTCGCCCGGCGCGATACGTATAGACCCAAAGCTCCTGTTGCCCCATAACTCTGCATAAGTTGAAAACTCAGCTTCGTTTCTGTTCGGTTTTCGTGTAAGGGTTATCATCGCCCGCTCCCCTTCTGATAGGTTTACAGGGTTGAGCATTGTCGAATATCTTACCCTGTAATCGTCTGCACCGTGCTTATCAAATATAACCTTTCCTACAGTAAACGGCTTTGTGATTATCGGTGTAAGTGATACGTCCAGCTCCTGTTCTTTATCCATCTGAGTTGTGGCTATCCCTGAATAGGTGATATAATCCTGCTTCATAAAAGATATTATGCCGTTAAACCCTATCGGAAACTTGGCAGCAAGGTTTCCGTCCATATCAGTGCTGCCGATATAGCACGACTCTCCGGCAATTGTGTATAATACCTGCGCATCCGGCACATTCTTTTGTGTTAATGAATCTTTGATATGTATCGTAATATTGCCTGATAATCTTTTGTTAGAGTCGCATACCATTGAATTGCCTGCATCCTCCATCACAGGCGGCGATGTATAATCAGCCTTTAGCGGCTTGTTGTTCCGTATATTAGCTTCAAGCAGGAAATTAAACGTATATCCCTCTTCCTCATTGAACAAAAACGCCCTTGGGTCTCGTATCGTCACCATTGTCGGAAAGCTTAGGTCATACAGGAAATTGTACCGTTGCAGCCCTATCAGTTGCATGACCTCGCCCAGAATGGATGTCGGCCTGCACTCGTCCCCGTTGCAGTTTAGGTCAAAGTACGGCTTCCACCTAAGCCCGTCATAGAAAAAATCTGCTGTAAGATGCGTAAAGCTTCTGTTTCCCGGAAGCACCATATTATTATTATAAAATCCCGAGCTTATCGGATCATCTGCCACATTGAACGCCTCATAATTTTGCGTGCCAAACACCCTAAGCGCCTGTATATAGTTTGGCAGTATGTTTTGGTGGATATGCTGTTCAATCCTGTTTTTGCTCCAGATTTTTCCGCCGCCAAGCCTAAATAGTGTCTCTGACATTGGAGGCAGTTCTGCATCAGCCCCTGAAAATGCAACGATCATGTCTGTTATATAATTTTCAAGGAAATGCCCTTGTATCTCATAAGATGTGACTAACGAAGCAAACTCATAGATGCCTTTTAGGTCCACATCTATCTTTGTCGAAAACTGCGATATCGTCTTTGTTGAGATTTTTGTAGCTTCTATCGGATACCTTAGCCCAAACAACACCTCATCATCGATGATCCTTACAGTTGTCTGCGGCGTGTCAAGCTCTCTGATCTTATACCCTTCATCTCTAAGCCTCATAAAATTAAACAGGCACTCTTTGATGTTGGAATTAACATACTCTTCAAGCTGCGCCTGTATGCTTGGCGACCCGCTGGTTTTGTACAAAAACAGCTTGCCTTCAGGCACCGGCGTATCGAACACGCAGTCACCGTCGCATGTATTAGCTGATTTTAGATGCCACCAGTACGGCATCACCCAGTTTGCTGCCCATGTTATTGCATTGCCTTCTGTGCCGTATCTATTCAGCTCATATCCCATCGCTGCCGGGTTGATATATCCTCCTCTTTCTCCCAGTATTTTCAGCCCTTTCATGGCAATTTCTGTCAGGCAGTTTTCAACATACATCTGCACAGGGTCAAACTCTATTGGTATCTGTTCTGATAAGATTGATTGTTCTTCAGTTTCTTGGGCAGCAATATCAGTTCTCATCGCAAAATAGACAACCCCTGTAGCTAGGATGATTATACCCAGGATGATGAATATTGTAACCTGCGCTTTTTTCATAGTTCGATATCCTCGAGACCCTTCTGGATAAGTTTAAGGTCATACATCTTTTGTTCCATCAGCTCTCTTGCAAGCATTGATTTTTTCTTGCCCAGTTTTTTGGCAACTTTAGAAAGCATCTTGTCTATCTCATTGCTGACAGTGATTCTGATTTGCTTGCTCATCTTAAAAATGTCCGCCAAAATTTGGCGGACTGCTGTAAAACTATGGTAACAAGCTTATTTTTTTCTATCTATTTAAACTTTTTGGTTTTATTAATGCTTATTTTATACATTATTTAGCCATAATCAAGTATATTTATACTTTATTTAGCCTTAATTAAGGATATTTAATATACTAATCAAGTTGTTTATTTAACTTAAAGAGCTAACCATTTTATTTCAATAACTACTTATAAGTAGTTAAAAAATGGAAAACTTTATATACTACCTAAGATCTAATACTACAAACATGGCAGAACTAGCAGCTGGATTAGGTGAAATGACCAGAAGATTTTTCTTAAAGTTATCAGGGTCTTCGGCAGCTTCAGCAGCTGTAAAAAGGTTGCCTGGAGCAGCTGGTATAATATCTGAGAAAGACAATACAACTGAATTCCCAAGGCTTCAGGGTATTCTTTCGCAGTTTGATGATATTAGCTTAACCTGCATTGAACGGCCTGAATATACTATGGCCAATAATGGCACTAAAGCAGCTCTTATGGTTAATCCGGCCATGGAACATTTTGAATTTGCCTATGCTAGCGGCAAGACACAGTATGATCTTACAGTGAGGAAGAATAGCGTCGGCGCGCTGATAGTTAAAGCTAATTTAGGCGGTCAAAATTTTGTATTTGATTACAGCGCTCATACAGCAGCATTTACTTCCGGTAATACCACTATCACTGCTCATATTGATGATCGTACCCTGCAAAAAAAGGGCACCAGGCTGTTTATTCCGATTAGATATAAGGACAGCTTAGCAAAAAGATCCGTAACAGAAGCTGATAATGCTAAAGCAGTGATGGATATTAAAGGTGTTGGATATGAAAAATTTTTGGAAAATTGGGTTAAAAGCGGCAATGCATCTGATCTTGCATCAAAGATTAGCGCTCATAATGCAAAAGCGAAAAGATTCCAATCAGAAAATCCGGCATTCACTCCTAAAATATATCAAAAATATTGCCGGCATTTTGAAGCTCTTGCAGCTCTTTATCATAGCCAGAAACAAGGCTTTGGGCAGGACTATAGTGCAGCGATGAATCTAGACAGGCTCCACTCTTCAATCGATAAACAGCTGGCGCCTGATATGCAGGATTCATCTGTTTCCGGGGATAATATTCATAGGGTATTAAAACTAAATAATGTTGGCCCGATCAAAACCGATAAGCCGGTAGAAATCCATTACAAGGTTTTAGGCGGCCGTGCTTTTCCGTCGCAAGCTATCGTATATTCCGCTGGAGCTACGTACACATTCGATTTTATCAAGATGAAGGCCGATGTTAAGCATTATGGTAAAGAGCCTGCGGCTCAGTTTGCTTATAATCCAGCAGCTATAAGATCAGTTCTTGATTATCATAAGGCAGAAGCAGCTGATGTGGCTTTAGCAAGAAGGAAAGCCTTTATTGAAACAACAGTGCCTATCAGGGATGTTGCTGCAAGGATCAGTTCTAATCTGGGCCGGTCAGCAGCGATGGGTGATCCGACCTTAAGCATCCTGCATAATACTTACTTTAAGCTGGCAGAGCAGGGTATTGACAGGCTAAATTTATCCCCTCAGGCTGAAAAAAAATAAAAGATGGAAATCAGTCTTCATCATATTTCTAATGCCTTTTTTTAAAAAATGACATACTCCCAAATTAAATCCATCTGAAGATGGGGGTTTCTCACGCAGAACTATCAACTTAAACTTTCCCTTCTTTCAGAAGTCATTCACATTAAAATTTTAAGAGTGGCTCTGCTCTAACGGAAGAAACTCCCTCAACCAGCAATCACCTTTAAGCATGAGGTGATTGCTATGGTTAAATTCAAATATCCTCACTTTGATCCAAATGTGCATAAGATTGAAAGTAAAATTGCGACTGTCCGAGCAGGACATCACTGCAAATTTAACATTAATTATCACATTATCTGGATACCAAAGTACAGAAAACCTATCCTAAAAGGAAAGGTTAAAGATGTTCTGAGTACAATTATTAAAGGAATCTGCTATGACATTAGATTGAATATGCTAGCATTAGAGATAATGCCGGATCATCTTCATTTATTTGTTGGAGCAAGACCAACACATCATCCTGCAGATATAGTCAAGAGACTAAAAGGTAATGCCTCAATCCAGCTGAGAAGATGTTTCATACAATTGAAATATCTTGGTTACAAATTTCCTTACTAGAAATTTGATAACCTCTGGGCTAGAGGTTATTACTGCGGTTCTGCAGGACATGTATCTCAAGAACAGGTAAAAAGATACATTCTTGAGCAAGAAGGTAAAGATGTGTTTGAGTATGACATTTACGGTTGTCCAGAAAAGTTAAAAGGACAACTTAAGATAGGAGATTTCACAAAGTGAAATCTCATTAGGGAACAATTTTTAATATGAGGGGGAGAGAAAACTTATCTAACAGTACTACTCAATCAGTTTGGTTTGTTTGCTTTCATCCATCTTAGGCAGTTTCTTTAATTGTGTGCATATTATTGCCCTAAACTTATTTATACCTACAGCAGAAACAAAAGAACCTGTTTTTAGCTGTTCTGCAAGAGCAAAATTTTCCTTATGTGTCTTTATAACAACAAAATTATATTTATCATCATCTTCCTGTATAATCAGTTTGATGCTTCCTTTCTTAGTCTTTCCCTTTTTGATGAGCTTTCCTTTGACCCTTACTCTGCTTTTGAATTCCTTAATCTTTTTTTCTTTCCGAGCCATTTCCGAAATTGTATTAATCAGTGTTCTGTCTATCTGATTTTTCATCTTACATTTCATCCCATTTGCTTAAAAAAATTAGATAAAAAATTAAGATATCCTCTGCTTCCACCCATTGACTTATGCATTTTTGCTGATTTTAATACTTTTGATATAGATAAAGAAAGGTCTCTTTTGTCATAGTTATTGACCATCAAAACTACTTTTATCCTAGTTATGATCTCATTCTCCATTTCACTGAATTTTGTGTCATTTGAAAATATGTTGTTTCTTATATTTTTCAATGATTCAATTATATCAGTATCCTTTAAAGAGTCATCTTCTGAGTAATGCCTCCAGATTGTTTCTTCAATAGCCATTAATAGTGGCATAAAAGATTCTGTGTTTGAGTCATTAATGGCACTTATGCTTGTTCCGATTTCTTTACATAGGTCCAATACAGAATGATCTTCTGGTTTAAAATTCTTAAGCTTTGCTTCAATTTCTTTCTCCATCTCTTCTGGAATTTCATCTTCACCAGAGAAATGTTTATCATTGAAACACTTATCACACATACCATCATGCCAATCCCTATTATGCGCTGATATCTTTTTATCACACCTTTTGCAATTGTAATTTACCTCTTCATCATGCTCCATATGGAATGTTCTTATTTTTCCAGCATCGTCAGGACCAACAGATTCGATAAAAGCCCCCTCTGCCCATAAGTTATTTTTATCATTTTCTTCTTCCATATTGCTACACCTCCAATTTAGATTGACTTTTCGAGGACATATCAAGATTTCTTTGTTTTATTCTATAATCTGTTTGTTCCATTTTCCCAAAGCTTCCTTTTGCATCTTCATAAATAGCTTGTCATCCATACCATACTCATTGTAAAGCTCATTTAGCTCTTGGATTTGAGCCCATACTTCTTTATATTTAGAATACTCTTTAGCATTTAAATAGCAATTCATATCTGGTCGAAATAATACATCAACACATCTCATCAGATGATATTGAATTTTATAATTGGTTTCTGTTTTTGTCTTATCCCAAAGAAAAAAAAGAGAATCCATCCAAAGCTTCACAATTTCTTCTTTACTAAATTTCTCACATTCCCCAAGTTCAAAGCTTATAAAAAAGCCTTTGAAGTTCCTGTCTAATGCATTAAGTGCCGCAACTCTTACCCTTCCATCACTATCTTCTAAGAGCCTAAGTACATTTTTGTATGCTTTCTTTAACTCATCAAATTTTCCAAATCTCCATCTGACCCTCGAGATGCCATACATCGCTATATATTTTTTTTCCCAATCATCAGAAAATGATTTCTCATTTAATATTTTTAGGAGTTCTGCCTTCTGCTTAGCTTTTCTTGACCTCGACAGCCACATAATACTATCTAATGCTTTATACCTTTCTTTTTTGTCTTTGCTTTTTATTGTGTTTACAAGTTTTAGTACCTCACTCATTTTAATGCCTACACCTTAAAAGGAAGCCACTTGATATAATCTTTCAAAGCAATGTTTCCCTTATGTTTTTTATCAACTGGGGTCATGAAATATACTGGAATCTCTTCCCTCTTGCCATTGTTATACCTTATCTCACAAAAAACTCCTCCTTTGTCCCTGCAACAAGTAATACGAACCACATTAAAAACAGTATCTTTATCACCATATTCGCTTGAACGAAACTTTGCTTTAAATGGAAAATCAAATGCATTCATTAAATAAAGCTCAAATGCTGCTAGCTTCTCACTCCAACCGTACGATCCCGTAAACAGTTCTGCAATTCTTATTTCTTCATCGGATTTATCAACTAGTCCTTCAAATTCCTCCCCTTTGTAATCTCTTTTTATGACTACCAGCATTTCATCGAATCTGCCAATCAAAGAATGGCATTTATTCACAAAAACATCTTCAATTTCATAGAATTCTAAAATATTTTCTCTCCATTGGTATTCAGTCCAAAGATTTCTGTGGATCTTATCACAACAAACTTCTTTTTCACGAATATCCTTAACATCATAATGCTTGAGAGTGCGTTTTGTTCTGATAGGAAAAGATGCTATCACAATGGGTGCTAAAACTAACTGCTTATCTATTATATCTCTTATCTCATCTTTTGAGAAATGCTCAAGGACTCCGCCGGATATACAAACATCAAAAGAATTTTTGTCAAACTCTTTATCTATATTAAAAATATCCGCCAATTTAAATTCTATTTCTTTTCCAAAATTTTTTCCATTTTCAATTGCTGCTTCAAGAACTTTTTTGTCATTGTCTATTCCTATAATCTTATACCCAAATGTTGAAAGAGGAACTGAAAATACACCCAAACCGCATCCAATATCAAGAATTTTATCTTCTTTTTTTAGATATTTTCTATAGAACTGTAAATCGTGCTTTATTAACTCTTTATAATCATTAAAATCCTCTTCTGTAAATACAGTATTCATATTTTTCTTAAACGCGTTATACCATTTACCCATCTTGCTTATACATCCCCTTGATACTTGTAAAAATTATGAATCTTATTCTGCTTTTCAAAAAGCTTTTCTTCTCCACTATAACTAGAAGATTCCATTGCCTTGTCCTCTATCTTCCCATATTGATCCCACGTCATTCCTTCGAGAATAGCAGCAACAAGATATCTTGCTCCCTGGTTGTCATTATTGTTAAGCCTCAACATCAGCATAAAAAGCCTTTTTGCTTCCTGAAGGTTATTTTCTCTCCAGAAAATAAGACCAAGCCCATGCATAGCCCTTAGATACTGCCTGTTTTCAATAACCCCCCATTCTATGGCAATAGGCCACTGATTGTTGAAATGTTTTTTAGTCAGTTCATATGCCTTTTGATAATATTGCTTTGATTTCTCTAAATCATCATTGAAATAAATATTGCCTAAACCATTATGTGCATCAACATAATTTTCATCAATTTCTAATGCTTTATTGAAACAAGCGATAGCTTCTTTTTTATTTCCTGCCTGCAAAAAGTCTGTTCCGTCATAAAAATAATCTTCTTTATCTTTCTTAGATGGTATGTTTTTTTCATTAATCAAATTGTTTTTTACTATAAAACCTTGCTGTGTTATGGCAAATTGTTTAAATGGATTCTCATCAGATACTTCTTTTCTGCAGAATCTCTCATCAAAAAAGTCAATATTTAACGCTTTGGATATTTCAGATGATTTATTCCCTACTGTACTTGGGCTGACATTAAGCAATTCTGCTATATTCTTTTTCATCAACGACTTATCATGCTCCCATAAGAAGTTTATCTTAGAATACTGCCAGAGAAAGGCAGCAGCTGTTATATCATCATTAGATTTTGTAATGCTTTTCCTTTTCCTGAAATAGGCATCAATCATAACTCTTATTGTCTTTCTATCTTCAACAGTAAAATTCAAAGTATCACTTAATTTATCAATTATCTGGATAATGTTATCTTTTTGCCCTAAGTTTTTTTCTGTAGATTTTGCTTTTGGATTGGCAAGTACTTTTTCATTAACTATACCTTTATTTTCAGCTAAAAAAGTAAAGAATTTCTTTATTGCTGTTGTTATCTCATCAGGTGTAGTTGAATCCCATACCTTCCTTCTGTACCAATTCTTAAAATGAGTGTTTGCCATCCCTTTTGTAACATCATCTATCTTTTCAATATCAGTGTATCTGGCAAGAAAATCGATAAACAAGTCAATTATTCCGCAATGTTTTGATATGGTTCTACCAGATAGGCTTTTTTCATCAAGATAATCTCCAAATTCTTCATTCAATTTATTAAGGCTGTTAACAAAAGGCTCTCTATCTTTTTCTGCTTGTTCCATAATTTTCAGGTATTTATCAATCTTATCTCCGGGAATTGCAACTTTTCCTGTAAAAACGTTTGGCATTTGTATCACCTGTTGATCATTATTTGTTTTTTTATCTCATTTGCTAATCTCCTTTCTTCTTTATTCATTCCCTGCACCAATACTTATAAGCATTAACATAATCCATAGCCTTTAGATCTTCAAGGACAATGTCCTGAAACAAAACCCTTAATTTAGACTTTCCAAATCTAACCAATCCAAAAACACAGGAGCCATTTTTATCAGTATCAATTTTTTCAAGGACTGCCCCCTCATCAGGCAGCCTGCATTTGCATGGCACTGTTATATTATCACTTAGTATGGGCAACCCACCCACATATCTGCTCATATTCACCATAGCAGTCTATGGTTGCTTTTTCTATTATCTTTTCATAGAGTTCTTTTTGATTAATTGTTGGTTTTTTTATCATTTTCAATCTGCTTCTTCTTTTTATTTTCTAAGTAAAGAAAATTGTCTTTTGATATAATGGATTTTCCTGTTTTTTGCTCAATCTCCTTTCTGGTGTTCTTTGCTATTGTACCTCCTTCAACAGCTGAATGCTTACATTGGTTGAAGCCTTTAGAGTCTTTGGAGATAGTAATGTCTGTTGTAGCCTTTTCCCCAACCATTGTCAGGATTAATTCCCAATCGGTCATATGGTCTCTTAAATTTTGATTTTTTCTTTTCAAGTCTTTGAATCTTTTGTATTCTTTAACTGTCTTGTCAAATGTTGCCTTGGAAATTTCATTTGTGAGTATAGCAAACTCTTTTTGCTCTTTAATGCCTCTAATTTCCCATTCATCTGTCAAATCCTGCCTTATTGCTATGCCTCTAAGCCCTTTATCTATCCAATCTTTAGGATATCCTTTAAGCTCATAATACTCTTTTACCCTGTCTTGGGCTAATTCTGGATTTTCTATCTCATCAATCCTTTCTTTTCCTACCTGGGCAAGCCACTGCTTAAACGGCTCTGCTTTTCTTGAAGGGATTGATTGTATAAGCCTAAAGGCATTTTTTGTATTTACACAGTCAGCATACCTCATCTTCCCGTCTTTTGCAGGCATTTTCAAACCGTGACAAATTGTCACGAGTTGGGGTTCTCTCTGTTTCAGCTTCCTCCAGTATGCTAATTCGTCTTTACTGTCCGTCAAAACTGCAATAATATCTGAAACGGAGTAATGCCACTCTTCATTATACCATATTCTTCTTATTTTCTTGTCTTGGAAGACAATTAGGGATTTTTCTTTGGTCATTTTTTGTGTTTATTCTTTTTTTATTACATATTTTTTGAATATGAAATATACTGATAAAAGGGAAATTGTGAATAATGAACCAAAAGCAAAGCTTAATCCAAGATGCCATGTTCTTTGATTAATAGCATTTTGTATTAAAATTGTAGCTTCTTCATTACTCATATTCTGAAATAGAATATTCTGTGTTTGGACAGGTGGATATTTATTTTGCAATTCTCCTAACTTTTTTTGAATAGAATCTAATTCAACCTTGATATTATCTAATTGATTTATGTTCTCTTGCAATTTCGCTTCAGCCGTGTTAATCTCACCACTTTCTAATTCTATCTCTGATGTTCTTCGTTCAATATCTTCAATCTTTGTTTTGATACCGCTTATTTCTGATGGCAATTCGTTAAATAATGCAAGTTTTTGATCTAACTCATTTAAAGATTCCTTGATTTCATCAGCTCTTTGGCTAATTGTTCTCGCAGTCGTAATTGATTTATAGAATTGTGCACCAATAACTATTCCGATAACTATGATAATTATCAATATCACGATAAAAAGAGGTATTATTTTTCCTATTCCTTTCTTATTCATTTCAAACTTTCCTCAACAATCTTGATTTCTTTGTTATTAAGTCCATAGAGCTTGTAGACTTCTTGGTCAATTTCGCCGCTTATCTTTTCTATCTCATCTTCTAGTTTCCTACTTTGTATGGTTTTCTTTTCACTGATAACATTAAACTGTTCATTTAGAAAAATTGTTTTATCTACCAGAGTTAAAATTTTGTTAGAATGTGCATTATCAATTATTTTCTTTATTTCTATTTTTGCTTTTTCCTTATCAATCATCTTTTAATGAACCCCTCCTTCTCAACTCTTTTTCCATGCACTTCTCAAATTGACGAGACACAATCCAGCCTTCTTCCTTGCATAGTTCTCTATACTTCTCATATAATTCAGATTTAACTTTTAATGTTATGTTTTTTGATTCTATCATTCCCACCTAAAAGCAAATAGTTGCACATACTTATAAATATTGCTGTTTTTTAGTTTTCTCGCCCCCTTATTCATGTTCTTGAATCACTAATAAATCAAAGATTTCTGGTATCCCAAAAATTTTCAATTTTTGAGGAACTCACCTTGTTTGTTCTAATGAACAAAAATCAAATATAGTTAAAAATTGTTCCCTAATAGAATGTTAAAATAAAATACCTATTATGTGGCTAAGAAAAGATAAAATTGAACCAGTATTAGTGAAGATTTCAAGACTATCGCAGGAGATATTGAAGGCAGGCATGATCTGTCAGCTAACGACGCAGAGTTTGCACCAATTGCGCTTGAAAAAGCTCTTCAAATCCGTCGTCTTTGTGATGAGATATTTCAGGACGAAGAGAACTTAAAAAAGGACGTTATTGTTCTTGAAACAGATCTACAGAAGGCTTTATCCAAAATAAAAAAAATTCTGGGAGAGATATCTTGATAATTCTCTTGTTTTACCATATTCCTCAGCTTGTTGGTTAATAGTAATAACAAGTCCGCAAAAGGCAGTTATTAGATTAACGTTAACTTAAATGTATTAGTTCCTAAGCTAAAAAACCCTCTCTTAACTTAGCCTTCAGTCAGTTGATTTAATAATTTAGCCATCTGCTCGGATCTAATAAGCCCCAGTTTGTCCAAAACAGCAGCATCTGCCAATAATCTGTTTTACAGGCAATTGTCTGCTAACCTTATATATCAACGATCTAAAAAGCACCCTCTTTTAGTATTATTCAACCTAAACATTTAAATAAAAAGAAACAGAATATAACTAAAAAAGGGGTGCAATCTTGGCAAATAAAAGTGTTATTGACTGGCTGCAAAGATATTTAAAGGCGGGTTATGATTTAAACACATTAAAAAAGAGTTTATTAGACCATGGCTACTTGCAGTCTGACATTGATGAAGCAGTTAGGGTAATATATAACACCGGCGAAGTAAATCACATAATCCATCTCTCAAAATCCACTATTGCTGTTATCGTTGCACTAATTTTTACAGTCTTACTTATCGGCGGCAGCCTGTTTTATTTTTTGTCGCCCAAAGCTCCTGCTCAGCTGCTTGATGTCCGGACTGAATTGCTCACCCAGACAATAACGCCCGGCGACAAGCTGGAATTTAATATTGAGCTGACCTCTCTTGGTTCAGCCGCGCGTTTTGATGTTGACGTGCGCTACGATATTGAAACTGACGGTGAAAAAGTTATCTTTAAAGAAGAGACAATCGGTGTTGAAACCTCTAAGTCCTACAAAACATTTTTTGAAATACCAGAAGATGTCGCGCCTGGTGATTATATCTTACGGACAACTGTCCGGTACAGCGGCAAGATTGCGCGCGCAGCCTCAAACTTTAGGATAAGGGAAAAGTCCTTAATCTGCGCCGATGGCATAAAAAATAATGGTGAACAGGGTATTGACTGCGGCGGCCCTTGCCTTCCGTGCGTAAGCTGCGCCGACGGTATTAAGAACCAGGGCGAAGTTGATATCGACTGCGGCGGCCCCTGTCCTGCTTGCGGAACTTGTTTTGACAGCATCAAAAACCAGGCAGAAGACGGTATTGACTGCGGCGGCCCATGCAGCCCATGCACAGTCTCGGAAACAGTCTGCAGCGATAATGACCCCTGCACAAAAGATGAGTTTATCGGTCAGGACTGCGTCTATACCCCGATTGAGCCGTGCTGCGGCAACAATGTCTGTGAGGAAGGCGAAACCTGTGAATCTGACTGTGATGATCCCTTTTCAGGCCAGAGTGTCTGGGAAAGATTAGCGCAGATTGAAGAGCTGGCAAAGTCTGACCATTCACAGGCAGCAGGCTTATGCGAAAGTTTTGAGAATCCGCTTCATCTGGACAAATGTTATGATAATGTCGGCCGGTCTTCAGGAAAAGACAAATACTGCGACAAGATTTCTGACGTGCGGACAAAAGAGGAATGCTACATTGTGGCAGCCAAGGCAAACAAAGACACCGCCATCTGTGCAAAGATAGAAAAAGACACAAGAAAAGACCGCTGTCTGATGCATTTTGCAACAGCCGGCATTGATTATTCGGTCTGTTCAGAAGTCTCTGATTATTATCTTTTACAGTTATGCAACTCTATGAAATCTTTGGCAGAATCTCCAAAAGGTCCTGAAGAATAATAATCGATGATGATTTTTGTATCATTCTTTAGACATATTTACGGTTACAGGCGTAAACAGTTAAGACTAAATCTATAACACAAATATTTGGCTGTTGTTCTATTAATTTACGGTATAAACTCTGGTTCCAGGTACTTGATGAATTTTTTTGAGTAGTATTCCAGCTGCCCAAGTTCTCCCATGTCCTGGATATCGGAAGGGTCATTAACTTTTATAAGATAGAACCTGACTTTGCTTGCTGAGTCTAAGCTTGACTTTGGCACGTTCCACACAATTGATTTATTGTTTAGATACCCTCCACCTAAATATGCTGGTGTATAATTAAACGCTGGGTGGAACCCTTGCGCTGGTATGTAAACCCCCATATCATCTGTATATCTGATAGTAACTGAATAATTACCCGGCACAATTCTTATTGTCTGCGGTTGTCTGCCATAAATTTGCACAAACGGCGCCATAATATCCTGTTCATAAATATCGCTTTTAATTTTCTCGGCAACGATTTCTGTATGCTCTGATAAAGATAGAAAAGTTGCCTGGCTTTTGTATTTATTGATATTGCTTGATTCGTTTAGATAATACAGGTCGATAAACTGGATATTATCCATCTCTTTATTTAGCCACTGAAGGTGGCTTTCAAGTTTTGACAAGTGTGGTTCTGCCAAAGTAAACACATAACTGTAAGGCCTGTGTATCAGTCCTGAGATATAATTCGCATCGTGCGTTACTCGCCACGCAAACTCTGCTGCATCCTTGGAAGCGTAAGCAGCTTCTACAACCACCTGCATATCAAGATCAGTATAATACTCCATCAGCTTAAGCTTTTCTCTTGAATCCACAATCTTATTGACATGCATTTGTATATAGCTATTAATTATTGCCTGTTCTTCGGTGGTAAGTCCCCCTCCATACAGGATATTTGCAAATATTCCATACGAAGTGACAGCCGGAACAAATCCTAGCTCATAATATAGATCATCCAGTATATTATTGCCGGTTTTTGCGTACAGTTTTCGCTTAACCCTAAAAAGGTTTGAAACGTTAATGTAGACTGCTTCTACCTGGATTTCTCTTAACGGTTCTAACACAAAGTTATAACTTTCCGAAACACCTGGATTGGTGCTTACATGCGGTTCATAATGCCCCATGTAATCCTTTTTTTCTATTAATAAATCTCCATCGCCTATGCATATTGGAAATTTAGAAACAAACTTTCCGTTCGGCCCTGTTGCTTCCATCGGGCATTTCCATGCATTGCCGCAGCCATGTGTGATTATAGCATCCGGCACGGATTGCCCTGTTTTTCCATCGATGACACTTATTGTTGTCTCGCCGCTTATACGCTGTTCACGATCACAGAACAATGTCTGCGTTTCAGCAATATCTGACGTTGGGTTTGATTCAATGTAGCAGTTGGTCCCGCACATAACCTCATTTGAATATTTAGCGTTGTCGATCGGGCATGTCCAATCTTCATATTTGGCTATTATGCAATTAACATGGCAGAAACTATTACAGGCTGTGGGATTATCAAACTCGTTATTTCCAACCAAAGTGCCAGCTTGAATCTCCATACATGAATAGATAGGATTGTTTGGCGTACACTCTACCACTGTCTGGGTGACACCTGTAAATGTAGCATCATAACGGCTGCCAGAGGATTGGCCTATAGTTCCTTGTCCCTGGTTCCACATAAGTAGGTCTCTATTATCTTTTAGATTAACTTCTAAGGCAAACCTAAACGTGTATCCCTCTTCACCTTCTGTTTTAAGCGATCTGTTATCTCTTATGATGACAATAACCGGGTATGAAATATCATAAAAAAATTCGTACTTGTTGGTTTGCGTTGTTGTTCCCAGATTAAACGGTGGTTCTGACCTTGATGTAGTAGGTTTTAACACATTGCCGGTTTTTGGTGTAATATCCAGATAGATGTTCCATGCTGGATTATAAAAGAAACTGACGCTAAGATCAGGATATGTTTTGTTTAAAAAATCTAAGAACAACACATCAAAAACCCCTTGTTGGTACGTGTCATCTATTGTGATATGTTGCGCATCCCTTGTATTGTTAACCTGCAGGTAAGGGATATTGCTTCCTAAAATATTATTTTTTAATCTTGTTTTAACCTCGTTTAAGTCCCATACAGTGGTTGTATATTTATTATCTGTCCAGAACATAGGCGGTATATTCTCTCCATTTGGCGGTCCTGAGTATGTCTCGATCATAAACCTGGTTATATGTTCAAGCTGCTGGTTATTAATCTGGTAGATCGCTATTTGCATTGCAAGCTCATATATCTTTAACAGGTTTAAGTCAATGTCTAATCGAAAGTTTGGTATTATGGTTTGCGACGGTCCGCTGCTAACGCTCACAGGATATTGGACCAGAAAATTAACATTATTTTCACTTATCCTGGATATTGTCGTAATATTTCCGCTGGTGATATCAAATTCTTTAAAACTCTCAAAATTAGAAAGGCAGCCTGGTAACTCTCTGTTCATGTAGCGGTTTAATTGCTGTTCAATATCCAGTATTCCATACACCCAATAGTTAGGTGTATTTTGCAGGAATAAATCTAAGGCAACATTGTTAGATCCAACAGTGCAATCAACACAATTTAATGACTCGATTAAATAGAACCAGTATGGTATTGAGCTGGATTTTGGATCAGTCGATAGTGATACAGTATCTGAGTTTGTGGGATCAGGATCAAAATGAAACCTTCTGCTGCTTAAATACTCGTCTTCCAGATCGATATATCCTCCATGCTCACCTATGTTTTTAAGCCCCTGGATTGCGATTCTCCTTATGCAATCTGTGACATAGTTAGTAACAGGTTCTGCCCAGTTAGGTGTTTGTGTTTGTTCAACTTGGGTAATTTCTTGTGCTGTTCTGTCTCTTAGATAAAAAAACAAGAATGCTGACGCAAGGATAATAAGCCCGATTATTATGAAAACTGTAACCTGTCCTTTTTTATTCATAATATCCTCCCACAAATTCAACCATATAAATCCTAAGATACACCAAGTATGATAATAACCCTGATATCGCTATTAGTACGCCGGCAATTTTAAGATAATTAATTGCAGCTATCGACAGGATGATTACTGCTAAAAACACGATTCCTGCCACTATTAAAACAGCTAAATATCTGTAAAAACAAGCAATGCCAAGCCTGAAAGTTTCTTTAATAGTGCCTACAATTTTCTTATTAAAAATAAATATCGGAAGCAGCAATAGGCTAAAATATACAGCTGCAATAAGCCATGCGATAGCAAAATATGCATTCATCGGATTTTTTATTCCAAAAATGATAATTGCCAGTAATAAAATCCAAAATATTGTCCATATGAACAAAACTGCTGATAGATTTATGAACATTTTCCGCCTAAACTTCACTTTTTTTATTATTGAAAAAGCAAGCCCGTTAAAATAGGCAATTATCATTATCAGGATCGTGAAGTATAGTATGGTTGTGGATATTAGTCTGTTGATATAATCTCCAAGGACAGATTTTACACTGTCTATTTCATTTGCAAGTTTTTGTGTGAATTCAGGCGTCGGCTGGGTCGGCATATTCTTGCCAAATATCTGGGTTTGCAGGTTATAGACCGACTGCATGTTTTGGTGATATGTCAAAAATGCTAGATAAAATACTAATAGTAACGCAACCACAAATCCAAGCTCAATAATAAATAACTTTTTCTTCATTGTCTAACCTCAACTAGTGGAAGTCTTAGATAACTGCTGCCGTAGCTAATCCTTACATAAGTATAATTTCCTTCCAGGTATCCGTTTGTCGGATCTGTCATTGTAGGAAAAAACCCATATCCTGGCGATGTTCTGGAAGCAGAACCTTCTCCGATTTTGTATTGGCCTGTCTCATTTTCAAGGTGCACTATATAACTTGTAGAACCACCAAAAGGTTCAAAGTACCAGCTAGCCTGATACAATGTTTTATTATAGTCTGGTACATTGTATATCTCTTTTTTCCCTTGCAATGCAAACGTTGTTTGCGAGAGAAATATTGCCTCGTTTGATTGTACACCTGCTGTAGATTCTGCCACGCCGCCCCACTTTGAGCAGTAATTCAGCTCCCAAAGTTCAACAGGGTACCAGTTTGGTATAATCTGCGCCTGCACTGTTGAGCACAATATAACTAGTATTATCCAATATTTTTTCATTTTATCCTCCGCAATGATCAGGTGTATCAACTTTACCCAATATCTCCTCATACCCGGTTTTAAACTCACTATCAAGCATGCCTTTGATTTCAAGTCCTGCAACAACCGCACCGATGAGTCCGCACCAGACATTATACGTTCCCCCTGTTGGTCCAATTGAACACCATGGTTCTCCTATCGTAACTAAAGATTCATAGTAGCACATCGATATCCACGCAAATGACGCCACTAAATACGGCAGATTTTTCCAGATAGCATCTCCCAGTTTACTAAAAAAATCATCAAAATATCCATGTTCCAGGTACTGAGCACTCTCTATGTATAGACAATACCTTTCATTATACGCTTGATTACATGTGTTTGTTGACATTCCTGCTAGTAATTGGTTTTGAATACAGTTTAGTTGCATGCACCTAATCTGCCTTTCTTTTTTAAGATTATACACTTGCGCTGGAAGGCAGAAGCATGCATCTGCATAGTGCTTGCTTTTATACGGATTAAATATCCATGTGCCTTCATCCCTTGCGCTGCCTCCCTCATCTTCAGCCTCTCCGATTGTAACTCCAGGTACATCTGTGTTCATGCCGCCGCGCAGCCATGCGTTTGTTGTACTGCCAAGGAAATCTGAGGATGTCCAGCCAAGATATTTTTCAGTAGTTGACGGTCCACTGGGATCATAGTCTGTATCAAAATTAATGCTCGGTTCAGCCGATCCGCTACTCCCAATATATCCAGCAGCAACATTCACTGCAAGGTTAATATACGTACTAAAGTCGCATATTGCGCAGTTAACCCTTATCATGCAGCCATACTTTGACATGATGCCTATTATGCTTGGATTTGGCGGATAAATAGGTGGAATTCCTGACGGCCAGAAAATAAACTCAGTTATCCAGTGTGTCATACTTAAAATATTACATGTCATCTTCCATAATAAAACTGCAATTATTGCAGCCGGTGTTTTTTCAATTACCTGGTACACTCCCCACAGCACAAACTTCAGTGTTTGCGCAAGCGAATTAATCTGCGCCATACTTTGCGCTATCTGGCACCACATACCAAACATCTCAAGTAATTCCTCCTCATCTGCAATATCCTCAGTTAAAATTTTTATCTGATCCTGCACTGCAGTAATCTCAGGTTGGATATTAGAATCAAGTTCCCCAAGAGAATTGCCGTACATGGGAACATCAATATCAACATTCACTTTTTCAGGCAGTGCAAAAACAGTACTGCCTACCCGCTCAAGCAGCTGTAATTCACAGTCAATTTTCACAGTATCATCCGGCGACAGTCCGACAGTGCCTAGTGTTTTTAATGCGATATACGGGTCAGACGAATCTTCGTTCATGATATAAGGCTTGTCAGCAAGCAGGTTTTGCATTGCAGTACAGTCAGCCTGCATGCTGATAATATCAACATCCTGGCAATGCGAGGATAGTTTTGCATGCGCAAACAAATTCATGCTCACCCTTGAAGCGACCGCCTTGTCAACCTGTGAAGGTATTGATTCTTTTTCCGAAACAGTAAAACAGTTAGGTGTTTGTTCAGTGTCTGACAAGTATATTGTAACAGTTTTATCCTGCGGTGCTGCTTTATTGCCTGCGAAATCTTCTACCATTACTTTGACTGCATCAGTTTTATAGCTGGAAATGATAGAATTTACTGAAACGCTGCATACAAAATTCTCAGGATCTACTCTCGTACACGCAGCTTTTTTAGGAAACGTACCTTCTGTGCTTATTGATGACGCATCGATTGTCGCGTTTACGCCGTTACGTTCTTGCACTTTAATTGTCATTATCAACGGTTCAGCAGATGATGGGTTTGCAGGCGTATAGCTCACACTTTTTATTATGGGCTTTGTCTTGTCAACGATAACATCTTGCTGCATTACAGAAGATACTGTGTCCAGATTATCATTAAGATCGTCCATTGAGTTCTCAAGGACCCTTATGGAATGCGTTCCCTCCTGGGTTGTATCCAGTGTATTGATATCATTAAATTCACAATACCAAAACCCGCTGTCAAGCGTGCACGCATCTGCCTGCTTATCATTAAGTGTGGGCCGCAATTCACTGAAGTCCATAAAGATGTTCTTTTTTGAAAATCCAGGTCCTTGTCCTTGGTTAAGTTTCAGGATAAATTTCTCATTATACCCTGCGTAATCCTTATTATCTTCTCCTCTATGGGAACTTATGATATCCACCACAGCCGGTTCTGTTGAGACTACTGTGTATGCATAAGTTAAAGGAACTGTTGCCGTATTGCCAACATCATCTTCTGCTTTAAACAATAATGAAACAGAGCTTGAAGTGGCAGGCACATCCAGCAAAATATCGTTCCACAAACAGGTATAACTATTGCCGTTTCCAGCGCAATTACCTTCTGTCTCAGTTAGTTCAGGGTTAAGCGCCGATAGGTCTAATGTTGCTTTGCCTGCATCGGCAATCTCAAGCGCGATATTAATCCCAAACCCTTTGTCTTTTGGGTTTTGCGGCACATACGTTCCGTCGCCTCCAAGACTATCAGTAATAACCAGTTTAGTCGGGTCAACAGCCGGCGCATCCAGGTCTACAATGATTGGCAGAATATTGCTTATCGCTGTATTGCCAAAATTATCAGTTGATTCTGCCCAGACCTCTACTGTGCCCGATTGGGTTGATATCTGTGATGTGCTGAAAGTTTCTGTTTGGGTTCTACTGCAATCATCTGTATCACTGTTGATTTCTATAGTCCTTAACAGGGTTTCCGGCTGGTTAGCTTTCTGCGCATAAAACTGGACTTTGTTAAGCCCAACACATTTTGTGCCGCAGTTAGAGCATGCATAATCTTTAACATTATAGTTGATGCTTATCGATGTTAAGCCAATTTTAGCTGTACTGGTAAATGCTGCATTTTGTGTATTGATCTGTTCAATACTGATTAACGTGACAGGCGGCGTGTTGTCTATTACAACATTCCGCGACGTCCATGAGACTAATGCGCAGCTGCTTGAGTCCACGCAGTCATAAAGGTATGCAAACACAGTTGCCGGGTTTTTTGACGGATTATACGTATCAAACTTGATCTGGCAATTGCCGTTTGCGCAGCTGTCAAACTTCAAAGTATTTTGGAAATTGTAATTGCCAGGCACTGGCACTGAACTGTACCGTAAAAGTTCCCTATCATCATTTTCCAACGGCACGTTTCCTTTTGTCGCTATAACCTCAATTGTCAGGCTATCATCCTCTGTTATAAAATTCTCTTTGCCGGAATCTCCGTAGGCTTTTGTAATATAAAGCGCTGCCATGGCATTAGCAGAATAAAATGGCAGTGTAACTATCAAAGCCATCATCACGACTGCAGCAAGCTTCATTCCTTTAGCCATACTTCTTTAACCTCAGTATCTATATCCTTGAAAAAATTAGAGATCACTATCGAGTTTTCAAACGGCACCAGTATTACATTCTGCGCAATTTTTTTCGCGTTAGTTTCGTCTATTAACCCTTTATGCATATAAGTTTTCGATTTTATATTCTTATATCCTAACAGTTTTCTGATATACTTCACTTTCTCTTTCTGTGATCTTCTTGAAAAATTGTATACAAACATTGCATAATGTTTTAATCCTTTAGCCATACTTCTTTAACCTCTGTATCTATATCCTTGAAAAAATTAGAGATCACTATCGAGTTTTCAAACGGCACCAGTATGACATTCTGCGCTATCTTTTTTGCGTTTGTTTCGTCTATTAGCCCTTTATGCGTATAAGTTTTCGATTTTATATTCTTATATCCGAACAGTTTTCTGATATGCTTCACTTTCTCTTTTTGTGATAGCTTTGCAAGGCTGTAACTGATTAGAACATAGTGTTTGAGCTTATCTTCCTGCATTAATAGCCATTTTAGTTTTATTATTTATAAACTTTTCTGTAATATATAACATAATTATGTAATATATTACCTAAACAATAATCTATTGAATAGATAATATGTTATATATAATATAATTATGTAATAAATAACATAATCTCCTCTGCCAACATATATTTGTATATTCGGATAATCCTTTCCTAGATTGTAATCTTCTTTAATTAAAAGAAAGTGGATTTTCTGCTCTGATGGCAAACATTAATGGCAAAGCAATCATCTATATTCTTAAATAAACCTCTCAAAGAAAATAATCATCCTGCTTTCATGTATGTTTGGGGTGTTGCTGTAACACAAAATCTTAAACAGCTGCGAATTGGGGTATCTTAAATATTCATTAAAGAAATTACCATACGTTGTTTGATGCTTGCACTAATGCCCGTCCAGAAAGCCTTTACTGAGATTTCAATTGGTAATTATCTACAATTCTTTAATCTCTCTCTTAAATTTTCAATCTCTTTTTCGTTTAATTCGTTTAGTATATTCTTACACTTTGCTATGAACAAAGAAGTATTATCTGTAATCCTCCTGTACAACTCGTCAGATATATTTCTGTCTGAATAGTATTGGGCATCTATTCTCGCTTTTTGGGATTTGTCAATTAAGTTTGTTTCTTCATCTGTAAAGTAATCATTTAGGAAATTTTTCATGAAACTGATTGTACAGGAATGGATCTCGCATTTTATTCCGACCTTCATTAATATCGCATATAGTGAAAAATACATCGCATAATATGATGAGGATATTTCCCAGTCTTTATTATCTTTTAATGATGTTGCCGCTCTTAATGAATCTTCTGCCTTTCTTATGTATGCTTTTATGAGGTTTTCATTTGTCTCAATTAGTTCTATACCGTTTTTTGCCCGGAAGCACCATTTAATCTTATCCATTTAGTACATCTCCAATAAACTCTTCTGCATTTTTTATGACTATATGATCTTTTAGAACTTCTGTCATTAATATGTCATTTTTGAATTTTGGATAGATTTTAAGGCTAATTTCTATCTTATATATCCTTGCAAGGGCGCTTATCTCATCTTCATCCGCCTTTCCGATAACTATTATATCTAAATCAGAGTGTCTCTTTTGCATGTTTTTTGCATAGCTTCCAAAAATTATTGCTGATCCTTTGATAAACAGGATTATTTTTTCTGATATTTCTCTTATCAATACATTTTTTTTGTAGAAATCTATTGTTCTAAAATGCTCTGCAGCAATAATAAAGTTTCTGACTATCTCTTTGTTATCCAGATTAAGGGTATACAGCTTATTTTTTCCTTGTGTTTTGCTTTTGAGTATGGTTTCTTTTTCAAGCTTGTTTAGGTAATTTGCAGCGGTTTTTTGGTTTAAACCTTTCTTTTTTGCGATAAAACTGCCCGTTAGCTGAGCACGGTAATCTCTTAAAAACTCTTCAAAAATCTTTATCTGTTTATCTAGTAACATATTACTTATGTAAGTAATTAGTTATTTATAAAGCTTTCTATAAAATGCCATCCTTATAATGTCTGGACAGCCAGTGTGATCCAATCGGGCTGTTTTTGAATCATATCTCTTATAGTTGATTAAGAGTCATAACTTGTAAGGGTCAAGCTACCAAGGATAAATTGTATAATTTTTAGTTATCTCTTTGATTGCCGAGTTAAGGAAAATTATCAGATTTTTTGTTTATTAATAACCTGTCGCAGTCTATCTGTCCCTTATCGTTGATGTAATTTTGAATAGAATATAACTTCAGTTCAATATGCAAATGTATCCTCTCAACACACTTTGCCAGAACTTATCTTATCGATCAAAACATCCTCAGAACCAGTCTTTAAGATTTTGCCTTTAAACTTAACCTTGCCTTTTTCAGCTGTTATTTTTATTTTACTGAATTGCTCGTATGTTATCTGTTCCCTTCCTATAGTAAGCCCGTCAAAAGCAGCCTGCTCGCCCGGTTTTGATTTTTCAGCGTACAACACTCCGCAATCATCATCTGAATCCACTGCAAGCAGCATTCCCTGGCTTTCTTTTCCTCTTAACTTTGCAGGTTTTAAGTTTGTGACAATTATTACCTTTTTGCCAAGCAGTTCTTCCTTTTTATAATATGGTTTTATGCCTGCAACAATCTGCCTTTTTTCTGTTCCAATATCTGTTTGCATAACATACAGCTTATCAGCATCTGGATGGTCATCCACCTGAATTATTTCTCCCACTTTCAGGTCAAGCGGGACTACTTCGGATTTCTCTTCTTTTTCAATTTTTTGTATCAGTATCTTTTCTTTGCGTATTCTACCTGTAAAATCAAAGCCTAAGTCTTTCCATTTAAGATTTTTTAAGTTTAACTGTTTTTGCAGCTCTTCTGCAAACCTTGGCAGTATCGGCTGTATAAGGATTGACAGGTTTTTTACAATATTGATGCACAGCCCAAGCACTTTATGCGCTTTTTCTTTATCAGTTTTGACAATTTTCCATGGCTCATTGTCTTGGAAGTATTTATTTCCAAGAGATGATATGATAAGGATATTTCTTACAACATCGTTACTATTAAAATCTTCATAGAAAGCCTTAATTTTTTCTATTCTTCTGTTTATCTCAGTTATTAATTCATCGTCAATTTCTTTGATTTCTCCATCAAAAAATTTGTTTGTAAAAGATATTGACCTATAACAAAAATTGCCGATGTTTGCAACAAGCTCATTATTAATGCCATCCGAAAAATCATCAAAGTCCAGGTTAATATCTGACATTTTTTTTGACAACACTTTAGCATAATAATATCTTAGATATTCAGGCTCAAACTTTTTTATAAAATCTCTGGCAGTATAAAATGTACCTCTGGATTTTGACATTTTTTGGCCGCTTACTGTCAAAAAGCCGTGCACCACGATTTTATCCGGCACTTTAAAGTCTGCCGCAATCAGCACCGCAGGCCAGAACAAAAAATGAAAATATATTATATCTTTTCCTATGAAATGCACTATCTCGCTTTTGTTCCAATCCGTCTCTGCTTTTTTAACGTCCAGATTAACTGTATTGCAGAATGACGAGATATACCCTATTGGCGCATCAAGCCAAACGTAATAATACTTATCTTCTTCTCCAGGTATTTTAAACCCAAAATAAGGCCCGTCACGTGATATGTCCCAATCCTGTAATCCCTCTTTTATCCAGTTTGAAACATAATTGACGATTTCCGGCTGCATATTCTTATTCGTCAGCCATTTTTTCAGTTTATCAGAAAACGCGCTCAATCTGAAAAAGTAATGCTTAGACATTTTTCGTACAGGCTCATTCTTGCAGATTATGCAATATGGATTGATAAGGTCTGTTGTGTTGTATGTAGCGTTGCATTTTTCGCACACATCACCGTACTGGTCAGCTTCATTGCATTTAGGGCATTTGCCTTTAACATACCGATCAGGTAGGCTTCTGCTGCATTTTTCACAGAAAGTAATCTCTACCTCTTTAGTATAGATATAGCCTTTCTTGTTTAGCCTTTCAAATATTAAGTCAGAAAAATATTTGTTTTCTTTGCTGTTTGTTGTATAATAAGAATCAAATTTTATCAGAAAGTCACTAAAATCTTCAAGGTGTTCTTTGTTGTACTTGGCGATTAGTTCTTCAGGCTTAATTTTCAGCTGTTCAGCTTTTATTGCAATAGGCGCTCCGTGCGTGTCATCTGCGCAGCAATATACAACATCTTCTCCGATCAGCCTTAGAAATCTAACATAAATATCTGTTTGAATATACTCTACTAGGTGTCCGCAGTGCAGGCTTCCATTTGCGTACGGTAATGCTGACGTTACGATTTTTTTGAATTTTATCACCAGTTGAAGAGAATACCAAGTTTATTTAAAAACATTATTATTTTATATAATCCTGACTTACGGGTAGTTACAAAACCACAAATTTTATATATGATGCAGCTATCTATCCTCACATAATGAGCTTAGAATCGACTATTGCCAGGATAGCAGACTGTAAAAAAATAATCCAGAAATTAGTTTTAATTAGGGATACTGTCAGAAAATCTGCTAAAAAAAAAGCAGATGTACTAGAAGAAAAAATTCATAAGGAAAAAATTAGAAGTGATAGGGGAGATAATCTTGACTTTTTTGAGCAGATACTAACAGAACTCCAACTTAATGGTCAAAATTTTACCTTTGATATAGTAACTGACAGAAAAGAAAACAAGCCTGCTTCTATTATTATTGATTATCATGAAAATGAGCATGAGGAAGTATTGAATGTCGGTTACGATAGCGGACAATGTTTTCAGATCAGAAAACAAAAAGATTCAAAAGATACGACTCCTTACAGTTTAACCATTAGTTATTCAGGTGATCCAGAACAGCTCCATATAAGTTATTGGTCAGCTGGTGCTAAAGGGCAAAAAAGCTACACAGTCTTTTCTGGTAATGGTTATGCTGTTGCTCAAAGCAGCACCCAGGATACTGGAGGTTATGCTGCTACTGTGAACCAATACGGCAGCGTCTTAAAATCCGCATCAACTGATCCGTTAAACAGCAACTATGTAGCTCAGGCAGTAAAAAAACAGGCAAACGAACTTAAACAAGGCGCTTGCTATCTTGAAAAACAAAATCTTAAGGATAATAATGCAAACTCAGCGTCAAACCCCTGCAGGTTAGAGCTGGTTGTCAAGAGGTCAAAGCCCGGAATATTACAGCCTTTAAAACAGGACAACTATAACAGTAAACCAAAGAGTGACTCATATAATGATTATTTCACAGGTCATAAGGAGCGTGTTGAGAAGTATATCTTGAACCAAAGCGGTCCTGAGCCGCCTCAGGGCGACCCAAAAATCCTGCCAAGAGATTCATTGCTATTTTCAGTTGTGCCAGGAAGCGGTGCCTATAAAGTGATCGGCAGTGTTCAATACGAACAAGGAAAAAGCTCTTCTATGGTTCAGGATAATCAATCACAGAATATCAGGTTTAATCCTAGCGAAAAAGCAGGTGAAGTAGCGCTTTCATCACAAGCCTACCAAAAGATATCGCAGGGCACAGGCTCGTTTGCGCCTGTAAAAAAAGCAGCCTGATTAGTCGTCTGTAGTTCAATCATTTCTAAAATAACTGCTTGACGCTCACTCAGACAAATTATACTATTGATCATCCATCTAATTAGCCCATCCAAAACATAAGTGCTAAAATGCCATCAGCAGAATCCTAATCATAATACTCGCGATTATCATGGTATACCGGCGGAATCAGCGCACCTTCTCCTTTATTCATGATATTAGATATCCAGCCGCAGGTTCCACATTCTAAAGGAACACCTCTTTCTCTTCTGTAATATTCTATATCCCTTGGAGTTACGCGGACAACGCCAGTGCAGCGGATCCCTTCAGGATCAGTTCTATTGCATCTTACAAAATCGTTATTTGTACTTCCCGAAGAAATAATTGAGTCAAGGTGAATATGGATTATATCTCCATTTTCCAATATAGTAACCGGGTGTTTTGGTAAGTTTGCCACCTTAATATTGATTTGAAACTCTGTATATATAAGCATTTATATCCTTATCAACATATCCTGTTGTTAGTATATGATTTTCCGGCGTTTTATCCGGTTTCTACGTCCAATACAGCTGGATATCATGGGCAATTTTCTTCTTCTGATAAAAAATAGGCAGAGAAACAGGTGTTATTATTTCACAAGCTGCATATGGGGATAAGCTACTTCAATATTTGTTTCTTTCTTAATGGCATCCAAAAATGCAATATTGATTACTGTTCTATTTTCCTTAATCTCATTATACGGTGACTTAAATTGTGCAATCAGTTGAATTGCTGAGTCAAGCATCTCTATTCTGATAAGCGGGATGAACTCTGCTCCTATGGATTTAAGGTCATTTTCTAAGCTTTCCTTCTCATGTTTAATCCTTTCAATCTCAAGCTCTTCTTTTTTTTCATCCTCTTCTTTGGAAGTCTTATTCGGGTCGAGCCATCGAGTTATCATCCCATTTAATTGCATCTTTTGTTTTGTAAGCTTCTTAATATATTTCTGTTTATTTTTTGTCACCTGGGTAATTATTATCTCTCTTAATATATTCATCGCTTTGTGATAATCACTCTCATAGGTGATTGATATTGAAAGTTCATTAACTATGTAGTTGCTGTCTTTAGTGTAATTTTGCACATCTGTGGATAATATCAGCTCATTTGGAAAAGAGATTGTCTTGCCGCTCAGAACATCAGATGATTCTAATAAGCCTTCGACAATAGTGTTCATTATCTGTATTTCTTTTACATCTCCGATTACATTATTTATCTTAATTCTGTCTCCTTCATGATATATATCTTTGAAGATGATCGTAAGCCACCCGACAAAATTTAGGATTGGCTTTTGTAATGCAAAAGTTAAGCCAAATCCAACAAGGCCCAAAGATGCTATTAATGCAGTAATATTCCCAATCAAGGTTGAAAAAGCCATGAACACAAAAATAGTCCATAAGCCAAAATTTGTGATTTTGGATATGCTGTTGTAGCGTTCAATAGTGCCTATCTTTTGCATTATTTTTCTTAGAATATTCCTGATAAACACCAACTGAATTGTCTTAAAAAAGACAAACATGAATAATATTATTAAAGCCTTTTTTATATATGTTAAAAAGCCCTGGACAATTGAAGAATAATTAGAAATAAATAAATGGACGCAGTAATCCTTGCATCCAAACCATAAGTAACACCCAATTAATATGCTGAAAATTCCACCTATTCCACTATATATCACAAACCTCTTTTTTATTTTTTCTTCCATTACTTGATAGGTCATACTGATGAGATTATAAACCTTATCATATTGGATTTATTTTATACATCTGTTAATCCTATTCTATCAAGCACAAATTTCTCTTTAATATAAACTTCAACTGCCTTCAATTAAAATAATATTTGGTAAGTTCAGTTAAATTTATTAATAAGCAAACCTTAGCAAATAAAATGATTAAATATAAAATAGGAAATGATTTGAAATTGGATGAGGTAATTGCTCTTTACAAAGATTCTGGACTGGGAGAACGAAGACCTATATCTGACAGGCCAACCTTTAGTAAGATGATAAAAGAAGCTAATCTTGTAATAACAGCATGGATGATGGCCTTCTTATTGGAATCGCGAGGTCTATTTCAGATTTTTCTTTTGCTACTTACCTTTCAGATTTAGCTGTGCGTAAAGCGTTATCTTGATTGTTATTTGAAAAGTTGCTTGTATTTGTGTGTAATAACTGAACTCTACTCTTTTTAGAACTTAAACACAATTGAATATCGTATCCCTTTCTAATGCACTTTTTTAGTTTATGAATATAAAGTTATAAGAAACAGTTTTGTTTTTCATAAAAAGTTAGGCAGAATACCCACAAATTTATTCCTATTTGGGTTTAATACCCCGCAGCTTGCTGCGGTTGGGATAGGTGATGCCTAATTATATTTTATTTTGTTCGTTCTTAATTTAGTTTGTTTCATGGTAGAACATTCCAAATTAAGAACACTTTAATTTTTAACTGTCAGACATGGGTTATATGATGAGGAAAGGATTTAAAAATATGTTTAAGCATAAATTATTTCCGGTCAAGAATACTGCGCGGTCTGAAAGACCCGCAGATGAATTGGCCTAGAAAAATCGTAAGATTTTTCTCAGATGAAATCCAATAGAATTCTTAGGCTCTATGCTTTTAAGAAAAAGCAAGAAGCAGACCACAATCATAAAGCCACCGTTTGGACACTGTTAGTACAGCGTTAACGGTCAAAGGTGACAAAGCCAAGCAGATATGATCTGGCTTCTAGCAATTATCTCTTTCTAGCTTTAGCTATAAAAAACTTTCGAGGTGAATTTCTATGAAAATTGATACAAGAAATAATTGGATTAATTTTATGTTTAAGTGTAAATGCGCTTACAATTGTTTTCGTA
>JBDRFR010000060.1:0-7662 GCA_043818675.1 Nanobdellota archaeon | reverse complement strand
ATATTCTCAGACAACGGATTGCTAGATTAACAAGAAAAACTTGTGCATTTTCTAAATCAATAGAAATGCACAAGGCTGTTCTGAAGATATTTTTGTATGAATATAACAATGAAATAAAATCAGTCAAACGATAACACTACCAAATAGGTGTAGTTATGTTTTGTATATAAAATGAGTATTGATTATAAGGCCCAAAGGGCTTCTGATCTAAGAAGCGCGTTTTATCATCCGGAATTATTATCTTTATTAGATCAGACTATAGAACAAACCCTTAAGAACAGCAGAGAACATGGATTTTGCGCTGATTATTTTCCTTCTTCGGAAGATAGCGGCCCTTTTGAAATTTCCTTTACAGAATTAATAGAAGGCTGCAAAGAAAAAGTGGCTGTACCTTACGGAGATACTTTAACTTTTCATTCTCATACTGGAGAGAATTATGCTGGCAACCCAATCAAGGCTCTAATTTCTAACATTACTTCGGTAGGCGGTGGATATGATGTGAGCAAAGGTGATCTTGATTTCTTAATAAAAAATTTTCAAAGATATTTGTCCTGTTTTGAATATGGGGTAATTGATGAAGGTGAAGTTAAAGGACAGGTATTGCCAATATTGATCAGGATTTATCCTCAACAGGGAATGGGTGCTTCTCTTCATATGTATCAATTAACTGGTAAAACTGATGTTGATTTAAGCCATAAGAGAATGGGAGATGGATGCAGAGCAGAATTTGATAAATTAAAAAAACAGGGTTTAATAGTAGAAGCAATTGTTGAATATTATTCGGATAGTAAAGAATATTCTACTATCGATGCAGCAATTGATCTATTTGCCAGTTCTGAAATCTCTGAAGAATTAATTGTCATCAAATCCATGGACGAAATTGAAAAAGCGATGATGAAGAAGCCTGGTTTTTTAGAATAAAATATTGAGTAGTAATTTGTAGTCTACTCTCTTTCTCCAAAAACCTTCGTCCCAATCCTTACCATATTAGCTCCTTCAGAAATAGCTATCTCATAACTGTGCGTCATGCCCATGGAAAGTATTTCCATATCAACATTAGGGATATCTAAAGTCTTAACCTCATCAAATAATCTTTTTGTAAGCTGAAAATACTGCCTGTCTTGTTCAGCATCCTCAAAATAAGGGGCCATTGTCATCAATCCTTTTATTTTTACATTTTTGAGCATAGAAATCTCTTTTATCAAACTAATAACTTGTGATGGCATCACTCCGTCTTTGTTCTCTTCCTTTCCGCTGTTAACCTCAATCAAAATTGGCATTACTTTCCCAATATTTTTACATCTTTTATCAATCTCTTCTGCAACTTTTAAAGAATCAACAGTCTGTATCATGTCAAATATCTCAACAGCTTTTTTGATCTTGTTTGTCTGTAGGTGGCCGATGCAATGAATCTTAACCCTGCCTTTTAATAAATCATATTTTTCTATTGCTTCTTTTACATAATTTTCGCCAATTACTGTAATACCCGCAGAAATTGCTTCATTAATCTCTTTAACTGACCTTGTTTTAGAAGCAGCTACTAGTATAACATTAGAAGGTAGTTTAATCTTTTCTATGTTTTCTTTAATTGACATTTTCTACTAGTTTTTTAATCTCATTTTTATCAATCTTATCAAGCCGCGCACCTATCTGCTCTACAACTTTTGATGCAAAATAACTTCCAATATGGCCGCAAAGGGAAAGATTATAGTTTTGAGTTATACCATATAAAACACCGGCTGCGAACATGTCACCTGCGCCTGTTGTGTCAACAGCTTCTGCTTTATAACAAGGTATATTATAAAATGTGTCACCTTGTTTAATAAATGAGCCATCTTTGCCTACCTTGACAACAGCAATATCTGTAATATTGGAAATCTCATTTAGAGCCTCTTTTGGCTCCAGACCTGTTAAGGCTTTAGCTTCGTCTTCATTTGCAAAAATAATATCAGCGTATTTTTTTATCATCTTTTTAATATCTTCCTTGTTTCTTTCAACAATGCCTGGATCGCCAAGATCAATACTGATCTTAATACTATTAGATTTGGCAAAATCCATTGCATGGAGCGATACATCTCTTAGATTTTTATCTTCAAGCTGATAACCTTCAATATGCAGTATTTTACTTTGTTTTAAATCTTCAAAGAATATGTCGGATTTCTCAAGCTGCATCGCTGCCCCTAAATGAACAGCAAAGGTTCTTTCACTATCAGGCGTAATAAATGTGATAGCATGGCCTGTAATATTATCAGATCTTGAGATTTGCGGTTTTATACCGCTTTTTAGCATTTTTTCTTCGTAGATCAGGCCGTTATCATCATTGCCTACCTTGCCGCAGAACACTACGCTGCCTCCAAGAATGCCGACGCCGTATAAAGTGTTAGCAGAACTTCCGCCAGGAGCTACTGTTACTTTGTAATCCTTTATCTTATCAAGCAATTTTCTTGATTCTGCTTCACTAATCAGGTGAAATTGGCCTTTTTTAAGGTTAAGTTCCACTAACTCATGATGGTCTATCTCTAATAGAAAGTCCATTATCGCAGATCCAATGCCAAAAACATCATATTTCATGCTAAAATTTTAGAAAAGAGCAATGTATATAAAGTTTATTGTGGGAAAATATAACATTAAGTTCGCTCTAATATTTTGATCGTATTTATTCATAAATTAAAAATCCTTTTAATTTTGACGGCACCAAACACCAAAAGCTTTTTAAAGGGGTAAGTAATTCTGTCATATATCAAACGAAATCTCACATTTTTTCTAAATAGATCTTTTTGTGAGGGGAAACTTATATGAGAATTGGAATTGTTAAAGAAAGGGACTTAGCAGGCTCTGATAGAAGGGCAATACTGCTTCCTGAGGAAGTAAAAAAGCTAATTAAGGCAGGAAACAGCGTTTTTATAGAAAAGGGGCTAGGCGAAGGGATATTTATTGATGATTCTGAATACGTAAAAACGGGTGCGACAATCTTGAGCGAGCCAAAAGAGTTGTTTTCTCAACAATTAGTGGTAAAATTAAGGTCGCCGTCTGATAATGAACTGTTAATGATGAAAAATAATGTGCTTTTTAGTATGCTGCATGCAGAACAAAACGTGCGAAGGGTCAAAATCTTAAAAAAACAAAAAGTCAGGGCTATTGCGATGGAACAGGTGTCAAACGAGTATGGGGAACGGTTTATTGATTGTACTGCTGTTACAGGAGAACAGGCTATCCTGTATGCCTTTAATCTTGCAATGAAGAGTCCTGATGAATGTAATATTCTGGTCTTGGGTTACGGCCGTGTTTCAAGCGGGGCTATAAATGCTGCTAATAAGCTTGGAGCTAGAGTTAAGATATTAAGAAAAAGTGAATATAAAGATATTAAATATCATCTAAAGGGAAAGGATATTGTTGTGAATGGCATAACTTGGCCTAAATATCACAGAGATAAAAAACATTATGTTATTACAAGAAAAATGTTAAAACTTCTTAATCCTGGTGGTATAGTGGTTGATATTTCAGTGGATTACCCAAATCCTATCGAAACATGCAAACCAACGTATCCAAACGATCCATGGTATGAAATTGACGGTATTAAACATATTTGCATCTATGGATATCCTGCACTTGCGCCAATATCCAGTTCTAGAATATATTCAAAACAATTGCTTCCATTAATTCTTGACATCTCAAAAAACGGGATGAAAGGTATGTCCAAATCACTCCAGAAAGCGCTTATTAAACCGAAAGATTATCTGTAAGAATGAAAACTATTCTTATTATTGGTGATGATTCTGACTGGGAATCGTATTTGAAATTTAAAAAAACAAGAAAATTCTTTAAAAAAATAAGGTTTGTCACAACAAATTACAAATCGGTGCTACAAAATAAACTGCCCAAAATAGACTCAAGGAAAGTTCTGATTATGCTGTTTTTCCCGCTTGATTATTGGAATAATGTGATTGAAACAAATTTTGTTAAAGGGCGCGTATACGGCGATAAGAAATGCGCTGTGATGTTTTATGATTATCTGGATAAAGTGGAAAATATACTTGATAAAAAATATAAAAATATATCCTATGTTAATTCGTTTAAAGCTGTCAAGGTTGATAGGGATAAAGAATTAACAAAGAGAATAATCCGAAAAATAGGGGTTCCTGTTCCAAAAAGTTATGCTACCAGAAATTATGATGATATTCTTAAATTGTTAGGTAGAGGGAAGAAACTGTATGTAAAAGTAAACTTTGGAGCTATGGGGAAAGGCATAACACTTCTTTCTAAATCTTCCTGGCTTACAAATTTTATATATCGGAACAGGACAATAATCAGCAGAAAAGGCGACTATGGCTGGAAGTTTAACCAAATTACAGGAAACAGGGAGTTTTTAACTAAGCTTCTTACTAAAGATCTTGTTATTGAAGAAGCAGTTGATCCTTATGTGATCAGTAATAAAAAGTTTGATATCAGATATTATGTGGTTTACGGTAAGATTATGCATATAATAATCAGGAGTACAAAGATTTCTAATGTGGTTACAAATATTACACAGGGTGGAACAAAAGAAAGATCAGAATTTTTACAATCAATGCCAAAAAAATATCTGGCTGATGCAAAAAGGAACGCTATTAAAGCCTCTAAAACACTTGGCTTGAATTTTGCAGGAATTGATATCATGATATCCAAACGAGGCAAACCTTATGTTATTGAAGCGCAATCGTTTCCTGGTTTTCCTGAGAGCAAATATAATTTATCAGAAAAACTTGCAAAAGAAATAATGAAAAAATGGAAATAAGAAAAGCAGCAGCTAGTGATTTTGAAGAATTGTTTAAATTGAAACTTAAATTAAAGAATCAGGATGTTAAGGTTGATCCTTACCTGAAATCTGTGGATGAAGCTAAAGATGTATACGGGAAATACCTTAAAAGAGACCTTGAAAAAATTGATAATGATAGAATGGTATTGGTTGCAGTAATCGACGGAAAAATTGTTGGCTGCATAAGGGGCACACTTTCCAGGACATTGCATGTTCTTAATGTAAGGTTTAGAGGAACAATTGATAATTTGTTTATGGAACATAAATACAGACAAAAAGGGATAGCAAAACAACTTGTAACAGAACTGATAAGCTGGTTTAAAGAAAAAAAAGTTGATGTTATGACTCTGCATGTCTACCCTGCAAATGCAAACGCCATAAGCTTATACAAGAAGTTTGGCTTTTCTGAATATAGTATTAATATGACTACAAAGCTGTAGCTTTTTCCATAAATCTTTTATATAAAAGCGATTTCTTGAATGTTATTGGAAATTTCGTAAGAAATTTTCCCTGGGTTTAATACCCCAGCATTTATGCTGAAATTTCCAATCCTTCAAACCGAAGGCTAATACCCCAACCTTTAGGTTGGGGATAGCCATCGGTTTGAATTATTCAAATAAGAAAGGTGGTTAATATGCAATGGGGAATGAAAAATAGGCTATCGAGAATAATTAGTCCAAAAACAGGAAAAGTGGTGATGCTTGCTGTAGATCATGGTTATTTCCAGGGCCCAACAACTGGCCTAAGTAATCTGGGGAAAACTGTCAATCCGCTGCTGCCTTATGCTGATGCATTAATGATTACCCGGGGTGCTGTCAGGAATTGGATACCTCCTGAAATAGGCATACCCATTGTATTAAGAATGTCAGGCGGACAAAGTATTCTAAAAGAATTGTCAAATGAGCTGATCACAAATTCGATACAGGATGCAATAAGAATAAATGCAGCTGCTATTACGTGTTCTGTGTATATTGGCGGAGAATACGAAAAAGAGTCAATTGAAAATTTGTCAGAGCTAGTTGATATGGGTGAAGATTATGGAATACCAGTATTGGCTGTTACAGCTGTTGGAAAAGATATGGTAAGAGATGCGCGATATCTTAGTTTGGCATCAAGAATATGTGTAGAGATTGGCGCGCACATGATCAAAACATACAATTGCGATGAATTTGAAAAGGTTGTAGAAGCGTGCGGCAATGTGCCTGTTGTGATGGCCGGCGGCAAAAAAATTGATGAAAAAGATGCGCTTGCAATGGCCAAAAATGTAATAGATAAAGGGGCATGCGGAGTTGACATGGGCAGAAATATTTTCCAGTCAGATAATCCAGTGGGCATGATAAAAGCTGTCAGAGCAGTAGTGCATGACGGCAAATCTGTTGAGGATGCTTATAAGATTTATAAGAAATGAATAATATCCAGAATATTATTGAACGGAACAAAAGAGTTGAAAAGGATAAGGCATGGGAGACGAGCTTTACAAGAAGATTTATTATCGCTGTGTTAACTTATATGTTGATAGTGGTCTTTTTGATCATTATAAACGTTCCGAACCCATGGTTGAACGCTTTAGTACCAACAATAGCGTTCATAATCTCAACCTTGTCTTTGTCTTTATTTAAAAAAATATGGCTGAAATATCAAAAATGAAAGTTGCAGTATACCATAATAATAACGATGTAAGGATAGAAGAATGGCCAAAGCCTGCTATAACAAATGGTGAAATACTGGTTAAGGTTAAAGGCTCAGGCATCTGCGGCACAGATGTTATGGAATGGTATCGTATAAAAAAAGCTCCAAAAGTGCTCGGGCATGAAATAGCTGGAGAGATAGTTGAGTCCAAATCAGGCAAATTCAAAGTTGGGCAAAGGGTTTTTGTAAGCCACCATGTGCCGTGTAATTCATGCAAATATTGTTCTGATGGCAATCATACAGCCTGTGAAACACTTCATAAAGGCAATTATGACCCTGGCGGGTTTTCTGAATATGTTAGGATACCGAAAATTAATGTAGACTGCGGAACATATGAATTAGACACTTTAACGTTTGAAGAAGGAACAATGATAGAACCCCTAGCTTGTGCTGTTCGGGCATTGAACTTGATAAATATAAACAAAGGCCAGACTGTTTTGATCCTTGGTACAGGCATTTCAGGCCTCCTGGCAATCCAATTAGCAAAACTGTATGGCGCTAAAGTAATTGCCGCTGATATTGATGAATATCGATTACAAAAAGCAAAAGAATTTGGAGCTTTCGAGGTACTGAATGCCAAATATGAAATTAACCTTAAAGCAGATAAAATAATAATGTGCACAGGCGCAATGAAAGCTGTTGAACAGACATTTAAGTCAATTGATAAAAAAGGAACGATATTATTTTTTGCAATACCAAATAAAAATATTGAGATTCCAATAGTTGATTTCTGGAGAAACGAATGGACAATAACAACTTCCTATGGCGCTGCGCCAATCGATCTGGAAGAGTCAATTAATCTGATCAAAAACAGGAAAATAAATGTTAAAGATATGGTTACGCATAAGTTGCCTTTGGAGCGGATTCAGGAAGCGTTTAAGATAGTTGCGGATGCTAAGGAGTCGCTGAAGGTTGTTGTGAAGTTTTAAATTTGGTAGTTTGGTGATGGGGTTGAGTTTGTTCTGCTCTTTCCGAGATATATTCAAATGGCTGAATGAAAGTGAAAAGGTTATGCGTCTTGGGAAGATTCTAGCTTCTACTTAGGGATTGTTTCAGAATAATGTGCCCAATTTAACTTGATAAAAAATAAATAACAACTTAAAAAATAACACATTTAAGAAATGGTATAATTCCATTCAGGATTTGTAGAATGTTTTTTTAAATTTATTTTCTTATAA
>JBDRFR010000059.1:0-2767 GCA_043818675.1 Nanobdellota archaeon | reverse complement strand
TCATCATCTACCAAACTAAATTTCCCACCGTTCAGTTTTATTTTCTTCATAGAGCTCTAAAGAGCTCTACACCTATATAAAGATTTTGTAATTACAAAATAACTATTCAAGAAGAACACATTAAGTTAATGGGGTGCCCTTAAACAGTAACATATATAAACAAGCAGCCTTTAATTGTTTTCATGAAACTAAAGCATATTGCTATTATTCTTGATGGTAACAGGCGCTGGGCAAAAAAAAAAAAACTGCCAGCCTTTGAGGGCCATAGGCGCGGTTTTGATAAAATTAAAGATTTGCTTGCATGGTGCATCGAGCTGAATATTAAACAAATAACTTTATACTGTTTTTCCACTGAAAATTTTGGCAGGAAAAAAAAAGAAATTAACAGCCTGTTCAGTTTATTTCGAAAACATTTTATTACTTTCTCAAAAAATGAGATTATTGAGAAAAACAAAGTAAGGATTAACATTATTGGCAGAATTTCCATGTTCCCAAAAGACATGCAAAAGATGATGATTGATGTTATGGAAAAAACTAAAAAGAATAAAAAATTCCAGATAAATTTGGCGTTAGGTTATGGTGGCCGGGCTGAGATCATAGATTCTGTAAAAGACATATTAAAAGATAAAAAGATTAATATAAACAATCTTTCTGAAAAATTAATATCAAACCATCTTTATCTTGCTGATGAACCGGATGTTTTGATTAGGCCCGGCGGTGAGAAACGGCTAAGTAACTTTTTAACCTGGCAAAGTGTATATACCGAACTATTTTTTTTGGACAAGTTTTGGCCGGACTTTACAAAAAAGGACCTCAGATCATGCATTAACGATTATAAAAAACGCCAAAGGCGTCTTGGGTGTTAAAAACGGACAATTACAATCTATTTAAAGAACATGTTAAAACAGCTGCGAAAAAATTTAAAAGTCTTGACAAAAACGAAACTATCCGGCTTGTCAGTCATTTAGACGCCGACGGTATTGCTGCGGCTTCTTTATTGATACGTCTCCTAAATAAGGATAATAGGAAATATTCTATTTCCATTGTCCAGCAATTAAACAAAGAGATAATTAATTCACTATCAAAGGAATCATATAAATATTACTTTTTTACAGACCTTGGATCAGGCCAGCTAAAAACCCTCAAAGAATTGCTGCCTGGAAGAACAATTTTCATTTTAGACCATCACGAGCCAGAGATGATAAGCCCATGCGATAACATCATTCATGTAAATCCGCACCTGTTTAACATTGACGGCGGTAAGGAAATTTCAGGTTCTGGAGTGGTGTACTATTTTAGTACTTATGTTAATGAAGATATGAAAGAATTAGCGCACGTACCTATTATTGGGGCAATAGGTGATATTCAGGAAGAGCATGGGTTTAGAAAGCTTAATTCTGACATATTAGACGAAGCCATAAAAAGGAATAAAATCAAGGTCATTAAAGGAATTAGGGTGTTCGGTGCTCAGACAAAACCTCTCCATAAAGTTCTGGAATACAGTACAAATCCATACATTCCCGGCGTGTCAGGATCCGAGTCAGGTGCAATTCAGTTTCTGCAGCAATTAGACATTAATCCAAAGGAAGGAAATTCATGGAGAAAGATAGTGCATTTATCAGATGAAGAATTAGAAAGATTAGCAGCCGGTATTATTATGAAGCGTGTTAATGAAAAAAAACCAGAAGATATTATTGGTAATGTATATATCCTGCCAAACGAAAAAAAAGAAAGTCCTACAAGGGATGCAAAAGAGTTTGCAACTTTACTAAACGCCTGCGGACGTTTAAGTAAAGCATCGCTTGGAATAGGCGCTTGTATGGGTGACAAAGTAATAAAAGAAAGAGCTGTTAGAAGTCTTCTGGATTATAGAAAAAAAATTGTAAATGCTATCAAATGGTACGAGAATAATAAAGAAACTGAAAGAATAATAAAAGGAAAAGGATGTTTGATAATTAACGCAAAAGACAATGTAATGCCAACAATAATAGGAACATTAGCTTCCATAATATCCAAATCAAACGATCTGGAAGAAGGAACTTACATTTTATCTATGGCTGATTTACTGGATGGAAATACAAAAGTTTCGATAAGGATTGCAGGATATAATCAGGAAACCGACTTATTCAAAATAATAAAAGAGATTTCTGACAAAATTCCAGGGGCAGAAGCAGGCGGCCATATGAATGCTGCCGGTGCACTGATAAGCACAGATACCGAAGAAGAATTCATAAAAATCACAAAGGAAGTTTTGGAAAGAAAATCAATGGAAGAAAAAATATTATAAATTTAATCTTACATTATCTATATGCTCAGCAATATCCTGCCCTTTTTTTGTAAGGCTTAGGAGTTTTAATCTGCCCTGTTTATCAAAATTTACTAATCCTTCTTTTTCAATTTGTTGAAGAATTTTTACAACATGAGAATAAGTGCAGTCAATTTGTTTGGCAAGGCTTGACGCGTACATCTGAGTCTTTGCATTTTTAAGCTGCACCAGCATCATAGCCGGTTTTTCTCGAAAAAAGACATTAAAAACTTCTTTATTTTGCATTATTGACAACCCCCATATAATCTAAAATATAGTTTACGATAATCATTATCTAATATATAAAACTTTTGATTTTAGGTATCTAGTTACGCATTCTAAATGAATTTTAATCTATATTCTCAATCACCATAAAATATAAATATTGGATATATATCTAATATATATTAAGATGAAAAAAATAAAGATAGAAAAAACCACTGAATTGACAATTAAAAATAT
>JBDRFR010000058.1:0-13489 GCA_043818675.1 Nanobdellota archaeon | reverse complement strand
GTATCTAGTTACGCATTCTAAATGAATTTTAATCTATATTCTCAATCACCATAAAATATAAATATTGGATATATATCTAATATATATTAAGATGAAAAAAATAAAGATAGAAAAAACCACTGAATTGACAATTAAAAATATTTCCGGATTTCTAAAAAAGAAAGTCACAAAATTTGGTACTGGTGCTAAAGTGGATTGTCCCAAAGAATATCTTGGCAAAAATGTTTATTTGGTTGTTTATGATGAATGAAATAACGCAACTGAAAATTCTGTTGAATAAAGCACTTCAAGAAATTAAAGAGTTAAGAAGTGAAAATAAAAATCTGAGGCAAAGAATTGAAGAGCTTGAAGGCAAACAAAAAATAAAAGAAGTCCCTTTTTTTGTTAAGCCAGATAAAAAAACTAAATCTCATACCCTAGGTAGACCAGCAGGTCATAAAGGCGTTTCTAGACCTTTGCCAAGTCATTTTGATAAAAAAATAGATCATAAGATTAGCAAATGTCCTGATTGTGGTACTAAAGTAGGAAAAGAGTTAGGCAGAAGAACAAGATATGTTGAGGAGATTATCCCTCAACAAGATTATAATGTTATTAAACATACAATTCCTAAACATTGGTGCCCCTATTGTAAAAAAATTGTAGAACCTAAACCCGTTGGAGTTATACCTAACTTCAGATTTGGATTAAATCTTATGTTATTTGTTTGCTTTCAGCATTTTGGTCTTGCATTGACAAATAACAAAATTCGACTCGAATTATTAACTTACTTTGGTATCAAAGTAAGTTTAGGAGAAATAAGCCATATCATTACTAAGACCGGAAAGATGTTTGGTCCAAAATTTAAAGAACTTAAACAAATGATTAGGAGGACAACATATCATCATGAAGATGAAACAGGTTGGCGAAAGAAAGGAAAAAATCATTGGCTTTGGGCTTTTATTTCAGAAGAAGTTGCTTTATTTAAGATAAGTAAGAGCAGAGGTCATAAAGTTCCAAAAAGACTCATTGGAAGAGATTATCGAGGCACTATATCAAGTGATGGGCATTCAGCTTATAATAAGCTTGAAGAAATGACAAATTGTACACAGCAAAAATGTTGGGTTCATATTTTAAGAAACTCAAAAAAATTAGCTAAAGCTCATAGTGAAGGAAAATATCTTCATAGAAAACTTAAAGAGATATTCGCTGAGGCAAAAGAATATGAGAGAGAACTAAAATTCGATAAAGTCCCTGAGCTAATTGCTAAAGTTAAGAAATTAGCAATTAGAAAGTATAATCATTCAGAAGCAAGAAAATTCATCAACAGTTTAGCAATAAGGCATAAGTATAATTTATTTAGGTTTGTAGGTAATGAGCATATCAAAGCAGATAATAATATTGCTGAGAGAGCTATAAGAAAAGCAGTAATTATAAGGAAGATTAGTGGAGGAAATAGGAGTTATGCAGGGGCTATAGCAACAGAGAGGATGTTAAGCTTCGTTCAAACTTGCCAATTACAGAATAAAGATTTCTTTTATGAAGGAAAGAATTATCTTAATGAGTTATTTCATTTGCGTAACTAGATACGATTTTAGTGACAAGTTTTAAATACAAGAAAAATATGATTGGCTTGGTACTGATGAAAAAAAAAACATTGATTAAAATTATTTTTCTGATAATTTTTATCGTTATCACTTTAACTTCAATTAAGTTTTTAAACCTTTATGAGATTTATAAAAGTGGCTCGTTATCGGATGAGTTTAGTTCATTTAAGGGCACTGTGCTATTCATTATTCTCAATTCAATACGACCAATATTTATTATCCTTCCGGCACTGCCAATGAACATCGCTGCAGGTGGTTTATGGGATCCATTTTACGCATTAATTATAGTATTTATAAGTTTTCTAGTTTCTGGCACAGTGGGTTTTTATTTTGCAAGGTTTATGGGTAAAGAGTTTGTTGATAAAATAAAAAACCCAAGAATTATAAAAATAAAAACCACTATTGAAAAATGTGGTTGGGCTGCTGTAATTAGTTTAAATTACACTGGCATACCGTGGGATATAGTTAGCATTGGTTCAGGTTTATCCAAAATGACATATTTTGAATTTTTGGTTGGAATTGCCATATCTGGAGTGCCGTTAACATTTATCGCTGTCTACTTTGGTTATGCTGTATTTTCAAAGAATGTCACGCAAACACAATTCATAATCATAGCAATAATTTTTATTAGTGGGATCGTGCTCCCCCATGTTATAAGAAAAAAACTTAAATATCAGTGTAAGGTTTAATTTCAATAGTTCCGTAAGAATTGACTGCATATCTTACGCCGTTTTGCTCTACAACCAAACCAGGAAATCCATTATTCAATTTAATTACATTATCACTAATGTCTACGCTCACCTTTTCATACAATCTAATCCAATCATTATATTCTTTCATATTCATTACAACGACATCAGAATCATTTTTTACAAATTCCATTACCTGATTTAAAGACTGTAATGAATATTCATCCTTAAACCTGCCTGTATGTGTCACAAATACAAATGGGATATTATTATCTTTATGCCGTTCAATTGTGTAATAGATCATATACTTATTAAATTCC
Organism: Nanobdellota archaeon; assembly: GCA_043818675.1. Taxonomy (GTDB): domain Archaea; phylum Nanobdellota; class Nanobdellia; order Woesearchaeales; family DATDXC01; genus JBDRFR01. Next base: position 10,897 of record JBDRFR010000058.1, on the reverse strand, counting down.
AAAAGAAACTGCTTAATAATTTTTGGTCCGAACACAAAATTAAGTTCAAGGCTTGCAGGAATTGTCAGTATGTCACTTACCTTGCCATCGGCCGCATGATAATACGGAACCCTGGGTGTAAAAAGCAGAGTTCTATCACTGATATATTCAAAATTTTCATCACTTAAAACAAGAAGAGTATCCTTATTGCTTGCCCAGATAGTCGGCCTAAAGCCAGTTGGCTTAAATCCAAGCTTTTCATCAAAAATTTTCATTGATTTTGTAAAGATTTCATTTTGTTTTTCATAGTTTGGATAATTAATAAAATAATATATTGACCCGTATTCAAAAAGTTTATGAGAATAACTGTGAAACTCTATGTTTTGATTATTCGAAATAGCATATTTTATTACGTCCAGCCATTGGTTATCATTTAACGCGCTTGCAATAACAAAAAATGTTCCGGAAATATTATGTTTAATATGCAGGTCAACAATTTTCCTAAATTCATCAGGTGTTGTAAGCTCTTTTAATCCTGCATCATCATTTGTAAATATGACAACAGTTTTAGCGCCGTTAGGATAAGGCATTAATTCAACATCGCCTATTTGTTTAATGTTTACGGGTTTGGAATTAATTGAGAAATAATACTCATTAACAAACGATAAAGAAGTTACGATTAAAAATGAGATTAATAATACAAATATTAAAATACTAAATATTTTTTTTTGTTTTTCAAACAGTTTCTCAAAATTATTTAATAACGTTGTCTTCTTCTTGTTATAAAATTTCCTGTCAAGAACATAAAACAAAACAAGCCCCATTAAAAAGAATAACAAAGGAATCAGGAAATAGTATTTATTGCTTTTTATGCCGACAAAGACAAATGCTGCAAATAATGTTAAAGGCAATAAAAAAACTATAAAAGCTAAAACAGCAATCTCTTTTTCTTCAAAGATTATTTTATTTAGAATTTTCAGATTTTTCTTTTTTGTCAGGTTAGTCTCAACTTTAAGTATTTCTGCTGCTACATTTAGGATTAAAATCAGTACAAAGCTTATAAACCCGCCATAAAATAAAGATATGACTGACTGTATCCCTCCCAGTTCAAACAGGTTAAATAAGAACAAAAAAAGCACCAGTATTAATATCAGGTATTCAACCAAAAACGACAATTCTTTATTTTTTAGGATGATATTTTTGACTGCAATTGTTATTATAATAAGAAGTATTACAACAAACATTGAAATCAGCGCTGAAATTATTGCGCCGTCAATTCCTAAAATTATAAATGCTATAAATAGTGATACAAAAAGTGTAACCAGTTCAAGGACTGCCAATTTCATTTAATATTTGTTAACACAATTTAAGTTTAAATATCTTTTGAAATATCTGCATCTTCAATAAAATTTTCAATCTAAACATTTATAAAAAACAACAAACACCTTTTTTTGATGGTTTCAAACGAAGATATACTATTCCCTCATTCTAAGATACGAAATGTTCAGGGTGACTTGATAAAAGAAGTAATTTCAGCTTTAGAAAATAAAAAACATCTTATAGCTCATGCGCCCACAGGCCTTGGAAAAACTGCAGCGACTATTCCTGCCTGCTTAAGTTTTGCATTAAAAAACGAATTGACAGTTTTTTTCCTGACATCAAGACACACCCAGCACAAGTTAGCTGTAGACACAATCAAACTAATAAAAAAAAAATATCAGGCTAGTATTATTTGTTCAGACATCATTGGAAAAAAATTTATGTGCGCCCAGGAAGCAGTTGAGATTCTTTACTCAAATGAATTTGCAGATTACTGCAAAAAATTAAGGGAAGACAATAAATGCGAATTTTATGCTAATACCAAAAAAAAAAGTGGCAGTTTAACCGTCCTTGCAAAATCAATCCTCGAAGAATTAAAGATTTTAAGTCCAAGCCACACAAAAGATTTAATTGACATTTGCAAAAGTGAGAAACTATGCCCATACGAAATGACAGCGATTCTTGCAAAAGAAGCAAAAATCATCATTTCTGATTATAACTACATTTTCAATCCCTCTATACGGGACAATTTTTTCTTAAAGACCGGCAAAGAACTGGAAAAATGCATAATTATTGTTGACGAGGCCCACAATCTTCCAAAACGTGTAAGGGAATTGTTAAGTTCACGGCTTACTAATTTCATACTAAGAAGAGCAATTAAAGAAGCAGAAAAGTTTGGTTTTTTTGACGAACGTGATAAATTACAGTACATTCTGGACATTATTTCAGAGCTTTCAATAGACCTTGGGCCAAGAAATGAAGAAAAACTGATAAAAAAACAGGATTTTGTAAACAGAATAAACTTAGAGGATGACTATGATTCCCTTATTACAATGTTTACTTTCACAGGTGACCAGATTAAGGAAAAACAAAAGCAAAGCTATATCTCATCCGTTGCTCTCTTCCTTGAAACATGGCTTGGCACTGACCAGGGATTTGCAAGGATTATCACAAAAAGACCAGGAACAAGAGAACATATTATGGAATTATCTTACCGTTGTCTGGACCCGTCTATTATGACAAAAGAAGTTATAGAAAAAGCCTATTCAGTTATTTTGATGAGCGGCACTTTGACACCCACTTTTATGTATAAGGACATTTTGGGTTTTTCTGACGTAACAAAAAAAGAATTCACAAATCCTTTTCCTGAAAAAAACAAGTTAAGTCTGATCATTCCGGAAACAACAACAAAATTCACAAGGCGCAACAAAGAAGAATACAAAAAAATTGCAGATAAAATCGATACGATAGTAAACCATGTACCAGGAAATGTCATTGTTTTTTTTCCAAGCTATGATTTACGAAATAATGTTTATGTATTTCTTGATCAAAATAAAAAAAGATTTTTACTTGAAAAAAGCAGCTTAAGCAAAGAAGAGAAATCAGATTTGTTAGAAGAATTCAAATCACACAAAAGTAATGGAGCAGTGCTGCTTGCTGCAACAACTGGAAATTTTGGTGAAGGAATTGATCTGCCTGGAGACTTTTTAAAAGCAGTGATTATCGTTGGGCTCCCTTTAGAAAAGCCCACTTTAGAGATAAAAGAACTGATAAATTATTACGATAGACTATACAAAAAAGGCTGGGAATACGGCTACACATATCCTGCAATAATTAAGGTCTTGCAGAATGCCGGCAGGTGTATACGATCTGAGACTGATAAAGGGTTAATTGTATTTCTAGACGAAAGATTTGCATGGGAACGTTATTATCAGTGTTTTCCTTTAGACTATGATATAAAGATTTCTAAACTTTACGAGAAAAAGATTAGCGAATTTTTCAGCTAAATCCAGATTTTTTCTTGTTCTATCGACTATTTTTTAGATACCCTTTAACCCATATCAATATAGTAATAAGTATACTAATGTAGAAAAACAAAACATTTATATACTAGTTATGGTTATTATATATTACAAAAATGGTCATATTATTCGACAGATTCAATTTGCCTGATGACGTATACGAAGTAGTATTCGCAACAAAGCAGCAGGTTATTGTAGCCAAACTATTGGTTAATATGACCAAAGAAAAGGGTGGTGAAATAACAAAAACAGAAATGAGTTTTTTTGCAACCCAACTACATGAAGGTAAATTAATCACTGACACTCTTGAAGATCCACCGTATTTTGGCAAAAAGGTCAAGATTAGTTACAATAAGCGTCAATTTTATGATAGGATTTTAACGCCAATGAAAAGTATGGGTATTATTGATTATGACCTATACAAAAAAACTTACAGATTATCTGACAAACTAAATAAAGAAATGATAAGAATCGGCCTAATGTGGCTGCAAGAATTAAGAAAAAACCCCAATGAGATAAGGAAGAATGCTTAAACGGTCCCCTGAAGCCCTTCTTCTTTACAACCACCCCCCACAATAAACAATTCAGGGGACCTTTACGGTCCTTTCGCAGGGAAAAAAGAGGGTACGGAACAAAGGTGCAAACCTTTGTTTCGAGATCAACTTGTGAGCTGGAGAGAAGCATTTATTTGCACCAGCTCACTCTCACCTTTCTCCATATTGTTACTGAGCATTTATGAATTGACTTAACTGCCGAATAAATATTAAAACATTCTAAAAAAGGAAACTAAAGAATCTAAATCTGCAAAATAATCTTTCCACCCGAAACATTTTAATATAACTAAATCCAAATTCTAGATATGACAAAATTAACAGAAGAACAAGCTATTAACCTATTAAAAAAATATTCAAAAGATAAAAGATCATTTGATAAGGTATTAGCACATTCCAAAGCTGTCCAAAAACTGGCTTTAGAACTATCAGAAAAGATAAAGGGCGTCAACAAAGAATATATTAAGATCGGCAGTCTGCTGCATGATATTGGCCGGTTTGAAAGCATTAAACCTGAACAGCACGGCATTATCGGTGAAGATATTTTAAACGATGAAGGATTGTCTGAATATTCTTCGATCGCAAGAAACCACTTAGGAGCAGGCATTTCAAAAGAAGAAGTTATTGAACAAAACCTACCTTTACCAATCGATGATTATATCCCAATCACAAAAGAAGAAAAAATAATTACACACGCTGACAATCTGATAAAAAGTGATAAAAGGATATCTTTGCAGGATGCAATAGAAAGGTACGACAAAGAACTTGGAAAAAAAGCAGCGAATAAGATCAAAAAACTAGCAGACGATATTAAAGATATGGCAAAGCCATAAAAAAATTTATAAAGTATGAATATTGTATAAGTTACGGGTGATATAAATGCCAGATGATGAAAAAATAGAAGAAGATGACGACATATATTCAGACGAAGTTAGGGAAGATTTGATGGACTCTGACGGGATAAGCGCAGCAGAAGAAGGTTTCATGGAAGGAGCTCACGACGATGGCCAGGGCGCTAAATGCAGAAAATGCGGCAAGCCACTAGGTGATGATTTTATTGAGCGAAGAATAGAGAGCAATGAGATTTTCCGGTTTTGTTCTGACGAATGCTGTGAGGAATATTTGAAAAAAAACTGATGAAAAAAGGACAAATTGCAATTGTTGCTATTGTAGCTGTGCTCCTTGTTGTAATATTTGGCTTATTTTTAAAGATACGAAGTTCTGTTATTGAAACAAACTTTGACAAAGTAAAAAAAGATTTCACGTCCATGCAGCACAATCTGGATTTTCTGAATTCTTTTTATCAAGACTGTCTGAAAAAAGTCAGCCAAAAGGCAATAACCCTTTCTAGTTATCAGGGAGGGTACATCGATCCACAGCCTAACTATATCTACGGAGATTACTCAGATGTTCCTTTTACTGAGATAAATATGGGCGGCACAACATTAAAGATTCCAATATATTATGACGGCTCAACTGAGATTATACCAACATTGACAGATATAGGTGAAAAGATCGCCAGGTATACAATTGTTGAATTTGCAGGTTGCGTTGAGCCTTCCAACCTTTACAATGACGGTTATATTTCTATTTTGCCTGAATCAGATTATGATGCTGTAAATTTTGACTTCAGTCAACTTGATGTCAATAGTTATGCAAGCATCAATAAAGATGATATCACTGTTCAGATATATTACCCTGCAAGAATTAACAAAAAAAATACAACTTATACTCTGGATAATTTCCTGATAAGCCAGCCTTCTCGGTTAAATAACATATCCAATTACATAATACCTATCCTGAATTCTATTAAACTAGATCAGCCAGTATCTCACAACGCTTTTTGCACTGCAAAATTGAATTTAGAAAATAATATTTTTAACGGCGAAGTTAATATTATTGTAGTTCCAAACCCGCCTAATGAATATATTATACGGTTTAGCGAAAATAATAACAACATCGACATCCTCAGGTTTGCAGTATCAAATGTTGTCATTGATGAGGTATGCAGTTAAATTTATAAATAAAGAAAACTAAAATAGTTAAAAATGAGAAAGATCACTATATTTATCTGGATAACCCTGCTGTCTATTGGTCTGGCTGCCGCATTTCCAGACATTGACAAAGACAACATTGCAGACGATTTTGATAAATGCGCCGGAACTGATGCAACACTTGTTGATATTGATGGTTGCTCTTGCAGTCAAAAAACAGACATTTCATGCAGCTCTAAATACACAGGCGCTCGCTGCTGCCAGGACAACGAAGTTTGCGCCACTATTGACTTCAAAATCCGCTGTTCCCCTGATTCTGACAAAGACAACATTGCTGACGAGATTGATAACTGTCCAAGCAAAGCAAATCCTAACCAGGATGATTCTAATAACAATAAAATAGGCGATATTTGTGATACAGTTGAAGAGGTTATTTCACTAGAACCTGAAACAATATCTAAAGGACTATCTAAAGAAACTGTTAAAAATACCTTTATCCAAAACTGGGAATATGATGAAGATGACGAATTACTGATTATCAGATACCTGCATTCCAGGCACGACGTTGAGATCTACTATGATGAACCAGAACATAACGTAAAAATAATTGACACCACATCCTTGATATTTAACGAAGGATGGGAAGAAAACAAACTTAAACTTACCCTTGAAGGCAGTCCGGATGACCAGGGCATAACAAAACTAAAAAGCGAAGTAAAACCAGCTAAAATTCGAATTGACGATAAGCTTCTAAAAGAAGTATCAATGAATTTTCCATATTGGATAATTATTGTCCTGACCGTAACAGTGGTCATCCTAAGCGGTTTTATAATGAGCCAGCGAAAAAAAACCATGTTAGAAGACTTATTAGAAATAAAAACTTATGTCATTGATGCAATTAACAGAGGCTATACTAAATCTCAAATTAAACAAGGCTTAATTACTGATGGCTGGAACAAAACACTTGTAGAAAAAGCTATGAATTCCATAACACCTCCTAATAAAGCCACACCTATGCAGCTTGTGGAAATGCAAAACTACATCTTAATCAACGTTAAAAAAGGCTTTAGCAAGCAACAGATCAAATCCACACTTCAAAAGGACGGCTGGCCGATTTCAGAAATTGAACAGGCTTTTAATAACTTAAACATATAATTCTGGAAAGATTGATAAAGACCAATTATTTTATAGGCTGTTATGAACGAAGAAATCAGGAAAAAATTAAAAAACCAATTTGAAAAAACTTTTGATATTAACGAAAACAGCGATATCATAGTACATGAAAAAAGAGTTAAGGATGAAGATTTTCGAACGTTAAAAAAAAAGTTGTCTAATAAATAGAGATCATAATTTGTCTATTATGATTGTAATTTCACCCTTAATCTGCCGATTTTCCAGTTGAATATAAACATCTTTAGATTTTCCTCTAATAACTTCCTCAAATTTTTTTGTTAACTCTCTTCCGATGCATATTTTTCTTTCCGGAAGAATATTACTGATTACATCTAAAGTCTTAAGAAGCCTATGCGGACTTTCATAAATGATTGTTGTCATATTATTATTTTTGATCTTATCAAAAAAATCTCTTTTTGCTTTCTCTTTTTTTGGGATAAAACCATAAAATACAAAAGAATCAGTAGCAAACCCTGAAGATATTAAAGCAGCGATCGATGCAGTTGCTCCAGGCACAGGTATAACCTCTACATCATTCTTTATAGCTTCTCTAACTATATAAAACCCCGGATCAGATATGCCTGGCGTGCCTGAATCAGAAACAATCGATACTGCCAGATTTTTTTTTAGTTCATGGATAATTGGCATGGTTTTTCTTTCTTTATTAAAATCATTAAAAGAAACCAGCTTTTTATTTTTAATATTGTAATGATTCAGCAAGATTCCGGTTCTTCTTGTGTCTTCAGCAAGAATGATATCAGATTCAGTCAAAATATCAATAGCCCTTAACGTAATATCCTTTAAGTTCCCGATCGGCGTAGAAACAACGTACAATGGCATTTTATGAAACTACCGCTTTAATTCTTCGAACACCTGCTGCCACACTGGATTCCTTTTTAATCTTAAAATTGCCCAAATCCTTAGTATTTTCAACATGCGGGCCGCCGCATATCTCTTTGGATTTATCCCCGATTGAATAAACAAATATCTTATCTCCGTATTTATGTTCAAACACTCCCTGCGCCCCTTTCTTTTTTGCCTCTTCCACGGTCATTTCCTCTTTTACAACTGGCAGCGCTTCTTTTATTCTTCTGTTAACCCAATCCTCTACTTTTTGCAGCTCTTCTTGGGTAACCTTCCGATCAAAATTAAAATCAAACCTTAACCTGTCGGATGTGATATTTGACCCTTTCTGAAATATATCTTGCTTGCCTAAAACTTCCCTCAATCCCTGATTCAATAAGTGTGTTGCAGTATGAAGTTTGGTTGTTTCTTCAGAATGATCCCCAAGCCCGCCCTTAAACCGTTTTTCTGCGCCAACTCTGCTAAGTTCCTGATGTTTTTTGAACTCTTCATTAAAATCTGGTATATCAACTTTTACATTCTTTTCAGATGCGAGTTCTTGTGTAACTTCGATTGGAAACCCAAACGATTGGAACAACAAAAACGCATCCTTCCCGCTGATAAGATCATTATTACGCAAATTTTCAAACTTTCGAAGGCCTTTTTCTAGCGTGATCCTGAATTTCTCATCTTCTTTTTTCAATTCATTAAGAATAAATTCCTTATTTCTGAACAGTTCCTTATATTCATCCTTATGTATTTGAATCACAATCTCTGCAAGGCTGCTTAAAAATTCATGATTTATGCCTAATAATTTTCCGTGTCTGACAGATCTTCTGATAAACCTTCTGAGTATATATCCTTGATCCAGGTTGGAAGGCACAATCCCTAGATCATCTCCCAGAATAAACGTTGCTGCTCGGGCATGATCAGTTATTATTCTTATTGACTGTTCCTTCTCTTTATCGGCCTCTGTAATCTCTGCCAACTCTTTAATTTTTTCAATTATAGGTATGAAAGTTTCAATTTCATAAACATTCTTTTTATTTTGCAGCATTGCAGTTGTCCTCTCAACACCCATACCTGTATCGACATTTTTTTGTTTCAGTTTTTCAAACTTGCCATCAGTTTGTTTATTATACTCCAAAAATACATCATTCCATACTTCAAAATATTTGCAGCAGCTGCACCCTGGCCTGCAATCAGAACCACACTTATTTAAGCCTGTATCAATAAACATCTCACTGCATGGTCCGCATGGCCCTGTTTTTCCAGCTGGCCCCCACCAATTATCTTCTTTTGGCAGATAATAAATTCTCTCTTCAGGTATTCCAAGATTTCTCCAAATCCCGGCTGATTCTTCATCTCTAGGCGCATCACTATCACCAGCAAAGACAGTAACTGATAGTTTACCCTGATCAAACTTTAGAACCTGTGTCAAAAACTCATAACTCCACTCAATAGCTTCTTTTTTAAAATAATTTCCAAGTGACCAGTTGCCAAGCATCTCAAAAAAAGTTAAATGGCTTGGATCCCCTACAGAATCAATATCGCCTGTCCTGATGCATTTCTGAACATCAGTAAGCCTGTTGCCTTGCGCATGCGGCTGTCCCATCAAGTATGGAACCAGAGGATGCATCCCTGCTGTTGTAAAGAGAACTGTTGGGTCATGCTCAGGTATTAAAGATGCAGAATTAATGATAGCATGCTGCTTTTTTTTAAAAAAATCCAAGTATTTTTTCTTTAATTCTTTTGCTTTCATATTTCTATCAGATTTGCAATGTTTTTTTTAAACTTTTCTTTTTAGTAGGTTTTAAAAATGATTCATCATTACAGCGTGGATATGAATTTCAAAAATAAGCTAATCTTAGCGCCTCTTGCAGGCGTTAATAATATTGCATTTCGGAAGCTTTGCACAGATCTGGGCGCAGACATTGTTTATTCCCAAATGATAGATAGTCGAGCTTTTATAATGGGCAATGATAAATTAGCAGACTTCTATGATGAAAAAAACGTTATTGCGCAATTTTTGGGAAACGACCCAGAAATAATTACAAAATGTGCTAGATTGCTGGAATCCAAAGTGCAGGCTATTGATCTGAATCTAGGCTGTCCCGCTTCAGACGTTGTAAAAAACAAGTGCGGTTCATATTTGATGAAATATCCCGGTTTAATAAAAAAGATTGTCGGTAGTTTAACAAAAAATATAAAAATTCCAATAACAGTCAAAATTCGGACTGGTTATGATAAAGAGCATCTTAACGCCGTGGAGATAGCTCGCCTTTGCGAGCAGCAAGGTATTAGTGCAATCACAATACACGGCCGTGCGCGAACGGTTAATTATCAAACACCAGTAGATTATAGCATAATTAAGAAAGTAAAAGAGGCTATAGATATCCCAGTCATCGGCAACGGCGATATTTTTTCAGCAAACGATGCAGACAAAATGTACAAAGAAACAGGTGTTGATTCTATTATGATCGGAAGGGGCGCAATAGGCAACCCTTCAATTTTTGCCCAGATATCTGGCAAAAGATCACCAAGTAATACTACACAGTTCAGAAAATTTATTAGATACTGCAAAAAATATTCAGTGCATTTTCAAACAGTAAAAAATCATGCGCAATGGTTCACAAAAGGGATAATCCATGGCGGTGTTTATAGAAAACAGATGAACATTGCTAAGAGTTTAGAAGATTTGGAAGAAATTTATAAAGAAATCGATAGTTTTTTATAATAATTTATTCCAGATTAAACTATGGAACTTATTTATGAACAGTCAATCAGGATATTAGTTGTTGCATCATTATGCATTCTTATCGGTTGGGAAAGAGAGATGAACCATAAGCCTGCGGGAATAAAAACTCATGTTCTTGTGGGTGCGTGTAGTCAAATAAGGTAAATTTCCTCTTTCTACTGTTTTCTATAAAACCGATATCCCCTAGGATATAAATCTTTATATCTAAGTTATCTAGTTATATAACTAGATATAAAATATAAAGAGGTGAAACAAAAA
>JBDRFR010000057.1:0-24203 GCA_043818675.1 Nanobdellota archaeon | reverse complement strand
ATGAGGAAAATGCAAATTATATGGTTCATCTAAGGGCAGAATATATCAACAAACAAATGGATGCGCATTATGGGATTAAAAATAACCCGTTGATAAATGAGATAGCAGTAACTTAACCTTAAATTAGTACACGCACCCATATACCAGATGATTTTGAAAATATTTATATAATTAATTTAATTTTGACTAAATTATGCCGAATTTATCGTTTCTAAAAAAACAACCTACCAAAATAGTATGTGTAGGGCTGAATTACAAATTGCATGCAGATGAGCTGGAGATGAACTTACCGGATGAGCCTATACTTTTCATCAAACCGATAACTGCTTTGATTGGTCCTGAAGATGATATCATATATCCTTCTAATGTGGACAGAGTTGACTATGAAGCAGAGCTTGCGATTGTGATAAAAGATGAATGTAAAAATCTGGAAGAAGATGAAGTAATGAAACATATTGAAGGATTTACATGCTTAAATGACGTTACTGCAAGAAATATTCAAAAAAAGGACGGTCAATGGACTCGTTCTAAAAGTTTTGATACATTCTGCCCAGTCGGACCTAAAATTGTGAAAGATATTGATCCAAACAATGTACAAGTGCAAAGTTATCTGAATGGTGAATTAAAACAGGATCTGAGCACTTCACACTTTATATTTAGGGTTGAAAAATTAGTTTCGTTTATTTCTAAAGTTATGACTCTTATGCCAGGGGATATAATTGCAACCGGTACACCAAAAGGGATAGGTCCAATGCAAAAAGGTGATAAGATAGAGATTAAGGTTGAAAGGATAGGAAGTCTTGTGAATTATGTTAAATAGAAATTAATTCAGTAGCTTTATTTCTTCCAGAAACAGATATTTTCAAGTTTTTCAAATCTTTTCTAGTATAAACTAAACCTTTCATAGTCTTTAAGGCAAGTTCTTCAGTATTGTTATTCTCGCTTAGATGGCTTAGCACAACATTTTTTAGTTTTGATGATGCATGTTCTAAGATAAGCAATGCTGCAGTGTAATTTGACAAATGCCCATAATCAGATGCGATTCTTTTTTTGAGAAAATATGGGTACGGTCCATTCTCAAGCATGTCAATGTCATAGTTTGACTCTAAAAAAACCATATTGGAAGTTTTTAAATTACTAATAACGTTTTTACAGCAGCAGCCAATGTCAGTCATTACGCTTACTTTCTTATTTTTTGCAGTAACTGAAAAACTGATAGGTTCAGCTGCGTCGTGATATTTCGAAAAAGAATTGATTTTTATTCCATTTATTTTTAATGATGACTTTTTTTTTATGAAATTAATCAAATCTTTTCCTTTTGTGATAAAACAGGAATCATAACATTCTTTTGTTAAGTAAATAGGAATTGAGTGCTTTCTGGATAAAACATCAACGCCCTTGATATGATCTGAATGTTCATGTGAAATAAATATTCCTTTAAGTTCAGATGGATCTTTATTAAGTGAATTTAATCTTAAACAGATTTGTTTAGAGCTGATTCCTGCATCAACTAAAAATGATGTTTTACCAGATCCAATAAAGAAACAATTTCCTGAAGAACCGGAGGCTAGTGCTGCTGCTTGCATAGACTTCTACTTAAATAGGTTATTTAAATAATTTATTGATCAAAGTTAATTTAACAGTTATTTTTAACAGCTATTGCATGTTTAGTAATGATTAATACCCTATCTCCTCTCGAAAAAGGCAAAGTTTAAATAGGACCTATATATTCCAGTATACTATGAAACGAACTAGTATATTTGGATTCAATATTTCTTTGCTAGTTCTACTTTTAGTGTTATGATTGCCCTGATTCTTATTTAAGAGTTAAGGGCCATTGTTTCTTTTTAATAAAATTTATAAAACTAAGCATAAAAGGTGAATAACATGACAAAAAAAATCATTATTTTCGACACAACGTTAAGGGACGGCGAACAAAGTCCGGGCGCATCACTTACAATAACTGAAAAATTAATAATTGCAAAACAGCTTGCAAAATTAGGAGTTGATGCAATCGAAGCAGGTTTTCCTATAGCGTCAATAGGTGACTTTGAAGCTGTAAAAATGATCGCTAAGGAAGTAAAGGGGCCTATAATTTGCGGTCTTGCTAGAACTACCAAAAAAGACATTGACAGGGTATGGGAAGCTGTCAAGTATTCAAAAAAGCCAAGAATTCATACATTTATTGCCACATCAGATATCCACATTAAAGAAAAATTACGAAAAACTAAAGAAGAAGTAATTCAGATGGCATCCGAAGCGGTTAAGCATGCAAAATCTCTATGCTCTGATGTTGAGTTTAGCCCTGAAGACGCAGCCAGGACAGATATGGATTATATGTGTGATATAGTCAAAGCTGCAATAGAATCTGGAGCAACGACCATCAATATTCCGGACACTGTTGGCTATTCAGAACCTGAGGAGTTTGGCAAGCGCATTAAGTATGTGTTCGATAAACTTAGTAATATTATATCAAAAAATAAAGTGGTAATAAGCGTTCATTGCCATAATGATTTGGGGCTTGCGGTCGCAAATTCGCTTGAAGCGATAAAAAACGGCGCAACGCAGATTGAATGCACAATAAACGGAATAGGCGAGCGAGCGGGCAATTGTAGTCTGGAAGAAGTTGTTATGAATTTAAAAACCCGTAAGGATTTTTTCAAAGATTTTTACGTAGACGTGAACACTAAAGAGATTTTTAAAACATCCCAGTTAGTATCATCATTGACAGGCTTAATTGTACAGCGAAACAAAGCAATCATCGGCCAAAACGCATTTGCCCATGAGGCTGGTATCCATCAGCACGGCGTATTAAGTCATAAATTAACCTATGAAATTATGAAACCAGAAGAGATTGGCTGGATAGGCACCAATATTGTCATTGGTAAACATTCAGGCAAACACGCGGTTTTTGCAGTGTTAAAAGAAATGGGTTATGATTTGACAACTGAACAAATTGACAAAGTCGTTTCAAAAGTTAAAGACCTTGCAGACAAGCAAAAAGAGGTAATGCGCGAGGATATTATTGCTATCGCAACCGATATTGCAGGAAAATTATCAAAAGAAGAAGAGATCATCGTGCTGGACGAAATTAAGGTAACCACAGGTAACAAGACTGAACCGCAAGCAACTGTTACATTAGTTATTGACGGCAAAAAAAAGACCGGTACGGGAAGTGGTGTTGGTCCCGTCGACGCTGTAAGTCATGCAGTACGCACAATGATAGATTCAACAATTACTCTAAAAGAATACAGTCTAAAAGCAATAACCGGTGGGACAAACGCGCTTGCTGACGTTTCAATTACTATCAAGGATAGTAAAGGAAATATCTTTAAAGCAGATGCTGTTAATGAAGATATTATTATGGCTTCAGCTATCGCTTTAATTAAAGGAATGAATAAAGCTTTAAACTTTAAAACCACAAGAATTCATGCACACTATTAAGGAGGTTTAGAAAATGAACGGAGCACATGCACTAGTCGAATCATTGATTAAACAGAACATAGATGTAACTTTTGGTTTTCCAGGAGGAGTACTTATACCATTATTTGACGCTTTTTTGGATTATAAAGGTAAAATAAGAAATGTATTGGTCAGGCATGAACAAGGCGCAGCGCACGCAGCTGAAGGTTATGCCAGGGCCTCTGGCAAAGCAGGTGTTTGTATAGGTACGTCAGGTCCTGGAGCGTGCAATTTGGTTACAGGGATTGCTGATGCTTACATGGATTCGGTACCTATCATCGCTTTCGGAGGCCAAGTTCCTACAGCCTTGATTGGAAACGATGCTTTTCAGGAAACTGACATGATGGGTATAACTTTACCAATTACAAAGCATAACTATCAGGTAAGGACCGCTGATAATATGGCACCTACTGTAATGAAAGCATTTAAGATAGCACTTGAAGGCAGACCTGGACCTGTTTATATCGATATTCCAAAGGATGCCCAGACAGGCGAATTAACTGGACCTATCCCAAAAGAGGTTATTATACCTGGTTTTCAACCGACGATAAAACCTAACCCTGTCCAGATAAAAAAGGCAGCAGAGGCTATCGTAAACGCAGAGAGGCCTTTGTTTTTGATAGGCCAGGGCGTTATTATCTCAAACGCCTCTAAAGAATTGCATGACCTTGTAGAGTTTACTCAAATTCCAGTTGCAACAACTTTTATGGGTAAAGGCGCATTTGATGAGCGCCATCCATTAAGTTTGGGCATAGTAGGAATGCACGGAAGAAAAATTGCCAATTATGCCAGTTTGCAGGCCGATCTTTTGATTACTATAGGTTGCCGGTTTTCTGACAGAATTACTGGCAATCTGAAAACTTATGCAGAGAATGCTAAAGTTATTCATGCAGACATTGATCCAGCAGAGATAGGCAAAAATGTTAAGGTCGACATCCCAATAGTTGGCGATGCAAAAAATGTATTAGCTGACTTAATAAGTGTAATGAAAAAGTTAACAGCAAAGGAAAGGTCTGCCTGGACAAAAAAAGTTAAACATTACAAAAAATGCTGTGACGAGTGTGTTCCTGTACAAGATGGCAAAAAAATACATCCAAAATTCGTTATGCAGGAATTAAACAAGATAAAAAAACCTGACGATATAATTGTTACTGGCGTTGGCCAGCATCAAATGTTCGCAGGCCATTTTTTAAAAATTTCAAAACCACGTACTTTTATCAGTTCTGGCGGCGCTGGGACAATGGGTTTTGGATTTCCCGCAGCAATAGGCGCAAAAGTCGCAAAGCCGGACTCAAACGTTTTTGTAGTGGATGGCGACGGGTCGTTCCAGATGACTATCCAGGAACTTGGGACAGTTAAAGAAGCAGGTATCAAAGTTATACCGATAATTTTGAACAATTCCTATCTTGGAATGGTACGCCAATGGCTGGAATTATTTTCAGATAAAAGATACTCCGAAGTTTATTTAGGTAGAACACCTGACTTTGTTAAGGTAGCTGAAGCATATGGTCTAAAAGGTCTGCGAGTTACTAAAAAGTCTGAATTGGAACCCGCCTTAAAAGAAGCAATAAAAAACGATGTAACTACAATAATCGATGTTGAAATTGAAAAAGAGTCAAATATCTTGCCAATGCTTGCCCCAGGCGGTAATTTAGAAGACGCCTTTGGCGGTTGTATGGCAGGTCCTGGAAAATATTTTGGAGATGATTAAAATGAACGAAAGAAGACACGTAATTGCGATGCTTGTAGAAGACCAGCCAGGTGTTCTTACTCGAATTGCTGGGTTGTTTGCCCGTAGAGGATATAATATAGATACAATTACAGTTGGCAAAACGCAAAAACCGGGTGTTAGTAAAATGGTCATCACTGTTATTGGCGATGATGCAACTCTTGAACAAGTGCAAAAACAGGTTAATAAACTGATTGACACAATCAAAGTTACAGAAATGCCTGAAGATAAGTCAGTAATCAGAGAACTTTGTCTAATCAAAGTTTCAATTAGTAATGAAAAAGCAAAAGAGGAAATATTAAGGTATACAAAAATTTATAAAACTAAGATTGTTGACATAACGCAAAAAGCAGTCACTGCTGAATTGATCGGCATACCTTCCAAAATTGACGCTTTCATTGATCTTATGAAAGGGTTTGGTATTAAGGAGATTGCGCGCACAGGCGTTACAGCAATTTCAAGAGGGTAAAATGGAAGTTAGAAAACCAACAGATGAAGAATTAAAAGATGTGGGTCATTGGGAGATTTGGGTGAAGGAAGTTTCCGAATTTCCATGGGAATATTTTCAGGAAGAACACTGTTACATCCTCGAAGGCAAAGCAGAAGTAACACTTGAAAATGGCAAAAAAGTGGAGTTTGGCAAAGGTGACTTTGTAGTTTTTCCAAAAGGGCTAAAATGCACCTGGAAAATTATTGAACCTATAAAAAAACATTACAGATTTGGATAAAATGAACATAACAGAAAAAATACTGGCAAAACACTGTGGTAAATCTGAACTAAAACCCGGTGAATTGATAAATGCAGATATAGACGTTATAATGTGCCACGATGTAACAACGACCCCTGCTATTGAAATGCTTGAAAAAGCAGGAATGGATAAAGTGTTTGACCCTGATAAGATAGTTGTAACCCCTGACCATTTTGTGCCTAATAAAGACATTAAAAGTGCTGATATGGTTAAGCGGATCAGAACATGGGCAAAAAAGCATGGTATAAAGAAGTTTTACGATTTAGGCAAGCACGGAGTCTGTCACGCCCTTCTTCCGGAACAAGGCCATATTGTTCCAGGTGAATTAATTATTGGCGCTGATTCGCACACATGCACTTATGGTGCGTTTGGCGCATTTTCAACGGGTGTTGGCTCAACAGATCTTGCGGCTGCCCTTGCAACAGGAAAGTTATGGTTCAAAGTTCCAGAATCAATTAAATTTGTATTAAACGGCAAACATGGTAAAGGAGTATATTCAAAGGATATCATCCTGTACATAATATCTTCAATCGGTGTAGATGGAGCTTTATACAAGGCAATGGAATTTACTGGTTCAGCCATTGACGAGTTATCAGTTGAAGCCCGGATGACTATTACTAATATGGCAATTGAAGCAGGCGCCAAATCAGGCATTATAGAAGCCGATCAGAAAGTTATTGATTATGTTAAGAAACGGACTGATAAAAAATTTGAAGTCATAGCATCTGATGAAGATGCACAATACTCTGAAGTAAGAGAATATGATGTATCCAAAATTGAGCCAATGGTTGCATGTCCGGATTTACCAAGCAACAGTAAACCAGTAACTGAACTAAGAGATGTTAAAATTGACCAGGCTTGGCTTGGAAGTTGCACAAACGGCAGAATTGAAGATTTAAGGATAGCCGCCTCGATTGTGAAAGGCAGAAAGATTGGTGATTGTCGGATGATAGTAGTGCCTGCGACAACCGATGTCTGGAAGCAGGCAAACAAAGAAGGTCTGCTTGACATTTTTATGGAGTTTGGCGCAACAGTGTCAGCTCCTACCTGCGGTGCATGCTTAGGTGGCCATATGGGCATACTTGCAGCAGGTGAGAGATGCATAAGTTCAACTAACAGGAACTTTGTCGGCAGGATGGGCAGCCCAAAGTCTGAGGTTTACTTAGGTTCACCTGCAACAGTTGCAGCTTCTGCAATAGAAGGCAAGATTGCTGATCCGAGGAGATACATAAAATGAAAGGAATAGCGCACGTATACAATAAAGACCATATTAACACTGATGAGATAATTCCAGCGAGATATCTTAATATGGACAAAGAAGAAGACCTGGCAAAGCATGCAATGGAAGATCTTGACAAGGATTTTTTGAAAAAAATAAAAAAAGGCGATTTTGTTATAGCCGGTGAGAATTTTGGATGTGGTTCCAGTAGAGAACATGCTGTCTGGGCTCTGCGGGGCGCTGGAATAAAAGCTGTCATCGCAGACAGTTTTGCACGTATCTTTTTTAGAAACTGTTTAAATAATGGGTTTTATGCTATTGAATGCAAAGGCGCATCAAAAGAAATCAAAGACAGTAGCGAAATTGAGATAGATATTCAAAAGGGAATAATTCGCAGCAATGGCAAAGAATATAAGTTTATTCCGTTTCCCAAGTTTGCAGTAGATTTAATAAAAACAGGAGGATTACTTAACTATATAAAATGAAATACAAGATAGCTTTAATGCCCGGTGACGGTATCGGGCCAGAAATAATTGCTGAAGGTGTAAAAGTATTAGATGCAGTAAGTGACAAAAATAATTTTTCAATAGACTGGACAAAATATGATAACGGCGCAGAAAAATATCTCAAGACAGGCGAACTAATAACAGAAGATACTTTAGGGGAGATTAAGAAAACGTGCAAGACCATTTATTTAGGTGCTTTAGGAGATCCCAGGTGCAAGCCAGGCATACTTGAGAAAGGCATATTATTGAAAATAAGATTTTATTTTGATCAATACATAAATTTGCGGCCCATTAGGCTGCTTGAAGGAGCATGGTGCCCTTTAAAAGATAAGACTCCAAAGGATATAAATTTTACAGTTGTAAGGGAAAATACTGAAGACTTCTATGTTGGGATAGGAAACAGGGTAGGGATTGGAAATACTAAACAGGATCTTTCAGTAGCACGGAGCCTTTATTCTGTTAAGTTTGGCCTTGATATTGAAGCAGAGAGTTCAGAGATTGCGTATCAGATAGGTGTTATGAGCAGGAAAGGCGCAGAGAGAGTTATTAAATATGGGTTTGAACTTGCTAAAAAAGAAAAGGTAGAAACTGCTTTTTTTGTCGATAAAGCAAACGTTCTTTCAGACATCTACAGCTTATGGCGGGAAACGGTTCTTGATGTTGGCAAGAATTATTCTGGTATCAAGCCAGAGTTTATGTTCGTAGATGCTATTACTATGTGGTTTGTTAAAAATCCAGAATGGTTCAAAGTTGTTACCACGCCTAACATGTTTGGCGATATCATAACAGATCTGGGCGCAATGATCCAGGGCGGATTAGGCCTTGCCCCAGGCGGCAATATTAATCCTGATGGGATCTCCATGTTTGAGCCGATACACGGTTCAGCGCCCAAATATAAAGGCATGAACGTGGCAAACCCTCTTGCAACTATCTGGGCAGGTGCTATGATGCTTGATGAACTGGGCCAGGTCAAAGCCGCTGAAAGTGTTGTTAAAGCTATCGAATCTGTTGTTAAAGAAGGAAAAGTTAAGACTAAAGATTTAGGCGGCACAGCAAAAACGACTGAAATGGGAGATGCTGTTGTTGAGAAGTTGGGATAGATTTAAGGAGCAAAATCCATTGGATGCCCTTGCCTTAATTCTTGTTCCATATTTGCATATTTGTTATTTAATTTTTCAGCCTGATTTTTACCAATATGGTCATTAAACTGCGCAAACGCATCAGCTGGAACTATTCCTTTTTGAATTGGATCTTCGCCTTTTATAATAGTTTTAAAATATTCTTTAGCTCCTGCTTCTTTTCCAAAGTGCATTGCAAACGCTTGACCTATACAATATAGTGCAACATCAAACTCTCTATCCAGCAGTTCTCCATGTGTATGGTAAGGTGTTTTCGGACTTCCTTCAATCATATTAGCAAGGTTAAACACATGATCATAATCTGCAAATTCATTGCCAACTCTTTGAAGGTCTTCATCACTTTCAGGAGACTCTACAAAAAGTAATTCTGCTCCAACAGCAGCATATAGTTTTGCTCTGTCTAATGCATCTTCTATTCCATGAACAGATAATGAATCCGTTCTAGCCATAATCATGGGCTCCACCATTTCTTTTGCGTATTCTATTAATGGTAATAATTTTGTGGAAGCAAATTTATAGGGACCCATTACATCCTTTCCCTGCCCAAAAGCTCCACCCATATGACCACAAGTTTTATCTCCAGCTTGGTCTTCGATTTGAAGATATATATTTGTGAGTACAGCAAACAGCTGTTCTGCAGTATATCTAACAGATTTTGATACGTTCCCAAAACCTGTGTCAACATCAACTCCTACAGGATAATCTGGCATAGCTTTGTGAACTTGCCTTAGTCTATCAACAACCGTACTTCTATCAATAATGCCCATATCCGGTTGACCAAGCGATGCTGAAACCAAATAACCAGAAATAAAAGGTACAATTCCTGCAACATGATCAGGTATTTCATTAGTTGCTTTCAGAGATCTTACAACTTGATCTAACATTACTGCAGATTCAAAATCATGAATACCAACAGCCACAACTATCCGATTATCCTTTTTCGACTGTATCAGCATATCTCTTAAATTAATTTGACTCATAATTTTCATTAAAACAGCCCGCAATTTTTAAACTTTTCCTCTATCACTTCTCATCCAGTAATAGTAAATTTTACCATAACCTTTTTAAATCAGCAGATATTTCTTATCATCAGTACCAAAGCTTTTAATTTAGCTATAAGTTAAAAGGAATGCTGCTTGAGGTTATAAAAATAGCAGACGGAGGAAAAATGGCAGAAGAACAACAGTTTTTAGTACCGCAAAATGTCTATTTAAAATCTGGTATCCATATCGGTACAAAGTTTCGGACCAAATATATGGGCCAATTCATTTATAAGACAAGGTCTGACGGTTTATCAGTATTAAACCTACGAAAAATTGATGAACGGATTAAAATTGCGGCTAAACTATTGTCCCACTATGAGCCCAAAGATATTTTGGTTGTTTCGAGAAGAGAAAACGGCTGGAAAGCTGTTAAGGCTTTTGGAAAAGTAACAGGGATTAAAGTTGTAGCTGGAAGATACCCTCCAGGCATGCTTACGAATGCAGCGCTTAACATCTATGAAGAGTCAAAGATTATTATGGTAACTGACTCATGGCCTGATCGTAATGCTGTTTTTGACGCTGCCAAAATTGGCCTTCCGCTACTAGCGCTTTGTGATACTAATAATCAGTCAAACAATATTGATTTTGTAATTCCATGCAATAATAAAGGCAAGAAAAGTCTAGGATTAATATTCTGGATACTTGCGCGGGAATATTTAATCAATAGGGGAATCTTAGGTAAGGACGAAGATTTAAAAGAAAAAATTGAAGATTTCACTGAAGATTAAATAAGTCTAATCAGGTCTGATATTGCTTTTTTTAGTTCTTTTTTTTCGAACAATACTTTGTACACCTGTTTTGTAAGCGGCATATCAATATTATTCTGTCTGCTAAATTCGTAGACAGATTTAGTTGTCAGCACTCCTTCTGCCACCATGCCGTGCATTTCATCTTTTATTTCTTCAAAAGATTTTCCTTCGGCAATCTTTTTGCCCACAAACCTGTTCCTGCTATGTTTGCTTGTACACGTAGCGACAAGATCTCCTACGCCGGCAAGGCCGTATATTGTCTTTTGTTTAGCTCCAAAGAATCTTCCAAACTTGTTCATTTCTGTTAGTCCATAAGTTATGATAGATCCTGTGGCATTATCGCCAAACCCAAGCCCTGCAACAACTCCTGTAGCAATAGCCGTAATGTTTTTAATAGCACCACAAATCTCAACACCGATAATATCATCATGGGTGTATACCCTAAAATAATCAGTTTCAAAGCTGCCTCTTATCTTTTCCAGTATTTCAGGGTTGTCTGAAGCTATCACTGTTGCTGTCGGGATTTTTCTCCCTACTTCTTCGCAATGGTTAGGTCCTGACAAGGCGATTATCTTATCATTATTCAGTTCTTCCCTTAGAATTTGGTCCATCCTTTTATAAGTTGCAAGTTCAATCCCTTTAGAAACAGTAACAATTATCGATTCAGGACTGATAATGCTTGAAAACATTTTAGCAGTGGCACGCATATATTGTGAAGGCACTGCAAATAAAACAACTTCAAATTGCTTCATCGACTCAGGATCATTACTATACTTTAGGTTATCTGATAATGTTACTCCCGGCAGGAATAGCTTATTTTCCTTTTCTTTTGTTAAAATATCAAAAAGTTCTTTTTCTCTTACCCATAAAGTAACATCGTTTTTCCCAGACAATAGATTAGCAAGCGTTGTCCCCCATCCTCCTGCTCCGATCACTCCGATTTTCATTTTGGCACCGTATACTTCTGTTTGCACAGCTCAGCAATTTTTAACATGATATTATCAGTGATTTTTCTTAAGCTTTTATAATCTTTTCTATAATTATCAAAGTACATTAATTTTCCAATTCTTACCTGCGCTCTTGTAAATCTTGGTATTCTTTTGCCTTTTGGAAGAATCTTAAACGTCCCGATTAAGCCGATTGGCAGTACAGGCACCTTTGCCTCCATTACAAGTCTTGCAATGCCAGTTTTTCCCGGGTTAAGTTTTCCTGTTAAAGTTCTCGTTCCCTCAGGATAAATTGAGATAATCTTATCATTTTTTAAGTATTTAATCGCGGTTTTAAGCGCTTTTTTACCGCCTTTTTCTCTATCTGTCGGTATTGCCCCTACATGTTCATGCCACAATCTTTGAAAAACCGTCTCAAAATGTTCCTTTTTTGCAAGATAATGGATTTTTTTACCTGTGTGTGTTACAATGATCGATGAAAGAATTAAATGATCAATGTATGAAGCATGGTTTGCAGCCACAATATAACTGCCATTTTTTGGGATATTTTCTACTCCGGTTATCCTTTTGATCCATAAGCCAATAACTGGTGGTATGACTCTTCCTAAAATTGGGTAGTCCATTTTTAATAATTATATTTTAAGTCTGCAAGTTCTGCAATTTTTATCATAATATCTTTAGTGATCTTTTCTTTATCATTAGTTTTAAATTGCATTGGTTTTCCGATGTTTATTATGCATTTATTTAGTGTTGGTAATCTTTTGCCTTTCGGCCAGATCTTGTATGACCCGATTATTCCAATCGGTACCACAGGTACATTAGATTTTATTGCAAGAGTTGCAACACCTGTGCGCGCTTTTTGTAGTTCTCCGTCTGTAGTCCTATGGCCTTCAGGAAATATGCCTACTGGCTCGTTTTTTTTCAAATAGTCCAAAGCAAGATTAAAAGCCTTCTTATTAATCTCTTTTTGATTCGGACTCTCATAAACACGAATAGGTATTACTCTGCCCCATTCGAGAAATTTTCTTGTGAAAAAATTTTTAAAAAATTTGTCATTACAATAAAAGTGCACATACTTTTTAACATGACCAAAAATAACGCAAGGGATCAATAAATCGTCAATAAAACTTCCATGATTAGAAGCGTAAATGAATGGCTCATCTTTGGGTATATTACTAAGGCCGTTGACTTTTTTTATCCATAAAGCTTTAGCTAAATGTAGAACAGTGTATTTGGCGATAGGATATGGCATCTTATTTTTTAAGTTTTGAAATTAACGCAGGTAAAAACTGGCTAAGGTCTGCAACGATACAATAATCAGCACTTTGAAAAATCAACGCATTTGGGTCTTTATTGACTGCAACTATAAACCCTGAGTTTTGCATACCAGTAACATGTTGTATCGCTCCAGAGATCCCGCAGGCAATGTAAAGCCTTGGCTGAACAGTAAGGCCTGTTTGCCCAATTTGTTTATCTTTAGTTATCCAACCCGCATCAACAGCAGCTCTTGATGCGCCAATACCTGCCCCCAGAAGAGACGATATTTCTTCCAGTAGTTTTGCATTAGCACTATTACATAGCCCTCTTCCGCCTGCAATTATTATTTCTGACCCGTCAAGATTTGTTCTGTCAGTTTTTATTTCTTCAATAATTTTAACTATACTCCCTTTTATGTCCGGCCGAATATTTATTATTTTACCTTTTTTTGTATTTTTATGAATCTTGAATACTCCTGGCCGCACTGTTGTCATCTGTGGGCGTTTAACAGGACAAGTAATCTCAGCCATGACATTATCACCAAAAGCAGGTTTTGTCTGCACAAGTATCCCATCTTCATCAACGTCAAGTTCTGTGCAATCAGCTGTTAATCCAGTGTTTATTCGTTTGGCGATTCTTGGCGCAAGGTCTCTTCCGTTTAAAGTCCCGCCACACATTACAATCTGTGGACTTTGCTTTTTTATCAGGTCGGTTATAACTTTTGTGTAAAGGTCTGTTGAGTATTTTTTTAGTAATGGGTGTTCTATCGCATAGACTATATCAGCCCCATGGTTAAATAACACTTCAGGGAGATTTTCTTTTTTATCGCAGACTAATACGCAGGCAATCTTAACATTCAGTTTATCTGCCAATATCTGCGCTTTTCCGAGCAGTTCCAATGTAACTTTTGATATAATAGCGTTATGTGTTTCTGCATAAACCCAAATTTCATTTCCTTCTTTTATCTCTTTTGTTTCTTCCTTTTTTTCATAAATTACCACATAATCATTTGAAAGCGCCCGATCAAGTTCCGTACTATCATCTATATCTGTAAAATCATCCCCTTTATTTAGTACAACACCGCTTATTGTAAGAGAAAATCCCGGGTAGTTATCCTGAAGTTTTACTTTTGTCATTTTTTTAAAATTTTGGCAAGTTCGTTTGCCATCTCCTGCATACTGCCTTTAAGCATTGTTCCTTTCCCTTTAGCAGCGGGCTTGAATGTTTTTTTTACATACGTTAAGCTTTCAACATCCTCTTTTGATATGTTTAAGTCTTTTGCATTCCACCTAATAAGATCTTTTTCAAAAGCGTTGTTCAAGCCAATAAGTGTTGGATATCTGGGATTGTTTATATTGCTATTACAGGTTATTAATACAGGAAGAGGCGCTTCAACAATATTATATCCCTCTTCAGTTTCTTTTTCCACTTTTACTTTGCCGGATAAAATTTCAATTTTTTGCGCATACGTTATCTGTGGAATTCCTAAACTTTCAGCCAGTTCCGGCGGAACTTGCGCAGTATCACCGTCTATTGCCTGCCTTCCGCATAAAATTAAATCATATGCCCCTATCTTTTTAATAGCTGATGCAAGCACGTTAGACGTTGACCAAGAATCTGATCCTGCAAACATGATATCTGACAATAAAATACCTTCATCAGCACCCATTGCTATTGCTTCTCTTAGCGCTTCTTCTGCCTGTGGCGGGCCCATTGTTATTACTGTAATTTTCGAGGGGATTAGTTCTTTAATTTTGATAGCTTCTTCCATTGCATTCTTATCATCAGGGTTAATAATTGATGGTATTCCCTCCCTGATAATTCTGCCTGTTTTTAGGTCTATCTTAACGTTTGTCGTTTTTGGCACTTGTTTAATACAAACAATAATATTCATTGAAAACCTCTTCCTAATAATTCAGCAGCTATTACAAGCCTTTGAATTTCTGACGTTCCTTCGTATATTTCTGTAACCTTTGCATCCCTGTACAATCTTTCAACCGGATAATCCTTAATATACCCGTACCCGCCATGTATTTGGATAGCTTGCCGGCTCACGTCCATTGCAGTCTCTGAGCCAAACAATTTTGCCATTGCTGCTTCTTTTGTATACTTCTTATTTTGGTCTTTAAAACTAGCTGCTCTATAACATAATAGTCTTGCTGCGTCTGTTTGTGTTGCCATGTTTGCAAGCATGAACTGGATGCCTTGAAATTTGTGAAGTTTTCTTTTGAACTGTTCCCGTTCATTAACATACTTTAAGCATTCAGAAAGCGCTGCCTGTGCAATACCCACACCTTGGATACCAATCCCGATCCTGCCGGAATCTAACGTTTTCATAATTTGCATAAACCCTGCTCCTTCAACTGTACCAATCAGGTTTTCTTTTGGAACCTTTACATCTTGAAGCACAAGTTCTGATGTATCGCTGCCTCGTAATCCTAGTTTATCTTCTTTTTTTCCAACACTAAAACCCTTTGTTTTAGTCTCAACAAGAATTATCGATATCCCTTTATATCCTGCAGCAGGATCAGTTTTTGCAACTATGCTGATAAGGTCTGCAACACCGCCGTTTGTAATAAAAATTTTGCTTCCATTAAGTATATAATCCTCTCCGTCTTTAATTGCTGTTGTCTGGATGTTTGAGGCATCAGAGCCTGCGTTTGGTTCTGTGAGCGCAAACGCGCTTAGGTATTTACCTGTTGCAAGTAATGGCAGAAATTTGTTTTTTTGTTTTTCTGTTCCATAATTTACAATAGGTCCGCAACCTAAACTTGTATGCGCGCCCATTGTGACAGCTGTTGAATTGCATACTTTCGATATTTCTTCCATAATAATTGTCTGAGAAACAGCATCAAGTTCAGCGCCGCCGTACTTTTTTGGTATAGACATGCCAAGAACCCCAATACTGGCTAACTTTTTCGTCTGCTCTTTTGGAAAAGCCGGCTTCTGATCAGTAATCGCAGCAAAAGGTTTTATCTCCTTCTCTGCAAAGTCCCGGATAATACTTTGTACCAGCTGCTGTTTTTTGTTGAAATCCATCAAATCATCATTGCTCCATCAACCCGTATAATCTGGCCAGATATATATTTTGCCTTATCTGAGCATAAAAATACCGCAAGATTCGCAACATCTTCGGGTAGTCCCATTTCTTTAAAAGCGATAATGTCAAGTATTTTATCAAGCATAACAATAGGGATTTTATCCGTCATGTCGCTTTTAATAAATCCCGGCGCTATTGCATTAACTGTTATTTTCTGTTTTCCAAGCTCTTTTGCCAGACTTTTAGTAAAACCCACCATCCCTGCTTTTGTGGCTGAATAATTACACTGTCCGAAATTGCCTCCGAACGCAACAACTGAGGATAAGCCGACAATTCTGCCGCCGTCAGGGATTAAAGGCAGAATGTTATGCGTTACATTGTAAACGCCGTTCAAATTAATATTAATTACTGCATTCCATTCTTCAGGTGTCATCTTTTTGAGTGTTCGGTCTTTTGTGATGCCTGCGTTATTAACCAGTATGTCAACTTTTCTAAATTTGGCTTTAACATGCTCAGCCATTTTTTTACATTCCTCAAATTTCGACACATCTGCAAGAACAGGCATTGCTTCCACTCCAAGATCATTTAATTCTTCAATGAACTTGTCAACTCTTTCCTTTGCAGGCTCAATATCATTAACAATAATATTACACCCTTCTTTTGCAAGCGCCAATGCAATTTCTTTGCCAATACCTTGCGATGATCCAGTCACTAGAGCAATTTTACCTTTCATTTTGTTATCCTCCTATTTTTTTAATGATATTGCAGACAGTAGTGCATCCTGTCCCGCCAATATTATGAACAAGAGCAGTTTTTGGTTTATTAATTTGCCTAACACCGCACCTATTTCTAAGCTGGTTCACAGCTTCAAAAACCATCCCAAGGCCTGTTGCAGACACAGGATGGCCTTTAGCTTTTAGCCCTCCGGAAACATTCACCGGCATTTTCCCGTCAAAATTGAAATGCCCGTCTCGTACCAGTTTAAACCCTTCCCCTTTCCTGCAAAACCCCAAATCTTCATACGATATAAGTTCGACGATTGAAAACGCATCGTGAATTTCTGCAAAATCTATATCTGACGGTTCAATCCCTGCCTCTTTGTACGCCTCTTTAGAGCTAATGACTCCGCTGTACCATGTTGACGTTGTTTCCCGTTCAAACGGTGGAAGATAATCTGCTATATGGCCCGACCCGATTATTTTAATGTTGGTCTTGTCTTTTGTTAAAATACAGGCAGCTGCGCCATCAACACTAATACTGCAGTCAAATTTTGTTAACGGGTCTGCAATAATCGGAGCATTCTTTATTTGTTCCATAGATATTTTTTTGTTATAAAAAAATGCATTTGGGTTTAAAGATCCATTTAAATGATTCTTAAAATTAATTAAAGCCAGGTCATCTGGTGACGCCTCTGGAAATTTTTGAAAATATTCGTTTGCAACAAGCGCTGCAGAACATACAGCATTAACTCCTTCTGCCTGTTCCCACCTTGATTCCATCGCCATCATAAACTCTTCCACAACTTTCTCGGAATTTCGGGTATGCCCATGTAATTTTTCAGCACCAACCACAAGCACATTGTTAAACTCTGAATTTTTCATAAGTTCTTTTGCTGTCCACAACGCTGTCCCGCCACCAGCGCAGGCGCCCGGAACCCTGATTATTGGTATATTAGTTTTAAGCGTCCCGCTTAGAAGCGATGCAAAATGTCTTTGGTATTCACCGGTATAAAACCATTCTAGCGTACTGCAGACAATAGCATCAATTTTATTTAAACTAATGTCGGCATCTGCAAGACAGTTCATAATAGCATCATACGCTAACAAATGCGACTTTTTATCATAGATTCCGTAAGGTATTGCACCCACGCCTTTTATGAACATGATAAAGCACCTTTTTCTAAAGCCTTTTTATTAATTTCCACTAAATCCTGTTTTTGTTTTGGAAAAAATTTGTCTAAGTTATTTTTGACAGTCTCCAATTTTAAAATGTTAGTTTTTTGGATAAACCCCCCGATCAAAACCAAATTGGCAACTCTGACATTTCCCAGATTGTTTGCAATTTCTGTAGCCTTAATTTTTAAGACTTTTACATCCTTCCTTTTTACTTCTCTTTGGACTAATGATTCGTTTAATACTATTAATCCATTTTTTTCAACCATCTCTTCAAATTTATCCAGCGAGGGTTCGTTAAGTATAATTGCTGTTGTTGGATGATCAAAAGTTGGCGACGCAATCTCCTTATCAGAAATTACGACGGTGCAGTTAGCAGTCCCTCCTCTCATTTCCGCGCCATAACTTACCATTGCCGCAACCTGTTTATTTTCTATCAAAGCTGACTGTGCTAAAACATTTCCTGCAACAACTATTCCTTGCCCGCCAAAACCTGCAATAATAATCTTTTCTTCCATTTTAATTAGTATCTTTAAATTTGCCTAATGGGAACTGTTCCATCATCTTATCAACATATCTTAAAGAATCAATAGCTGACATTTTCCAGTTTGTTGGACACATTGATAATATTTCAACAAACCCAAATCCTTTATTTTCCAGTTGATTTTCAAACGCCTTTTTTATTGCTGCTTTTGTTTTGATAATATTTTTTGGGCTATTTACAGCAGTTCTTTCTATATATGTTGGACCGTCAAGTGTTGCTAATAATTCACATACTTTTAATGGAAATCCTTCCTCCTTACTTCTTCTTCCAAACGGCGACGTTGTTGTTTTTTCGCCGAGTAACGTTGTCGGCGCCATCTGGCCGCCAGTCATGCCATAAACAGCATTATTAACAAAAATCACTGTGAAATTTTCACCTCTGTTTGCAGCATGGATTGTTTCACTTGTGCCAATAGCAGCCAAATCGCCGTCGCCTTGATATGTGAAAATAATTTTATCAGGCATCAGCCTTTTCATAGCTGTTGCAACCGCAGGCGGCCTTCCATGCGCACATTCTACTATATCGCAATTAAAATAATTATAGAGTAAAACCGCGCAGCCGACAGGTGCTGTGCCAATAGTCTTTTCTCTAATGTCCAGTTCATCCATTACTTCTCCGATAAGCCTATGGATAATGCCATGCCCGCATCCTTCACAGTAATGCGTTTGGTTTTCCTGCAGCGACCTTGGTCTTGATAATTTCATTTTGAGCAAATTTCCTTAATTTTTTCATAAATATTGTTTTGTGTTGGATACCACCCGCCGCCTATTCCAAAATGTTCTGTTGTTACGCCCGCTTTTTGGCATAAAGATAGCCTAACGTCTTCTATTAATTGTCCATTAGACATTTCTATGGCTAAAAACTTTTTTGTTTTTTCACATGCGTCGGAAATAGTCTTTGAAGGAAACGGCCAGACAGTTATTGGCCGGATTAAACCCACTTTTATCCCATTGCTGCGCGCCTTTTCTATTGCAGCTTTTGCAATTCTGGCAGTTATGCCATAGGCAACAATGATCAATTCTGCATCTTCTGTTTGTTGGGTTTCTACTAGGTTGATTTCTTGTTTAATTTTATCGTATTTTTCCTGTAAATGCCGGTTATGCATTTCCAGCGAATTAGCAGGACGCAAAAATAAAGATTTAATAACTCTTGGATCACGGTTTTTACAGCCATCCAGTTTATACTCTTTTTCTTTTAAAGGCAGAATAGGTTTATAATCTGTGATCTCCAGCGGCTCAAACATCTGGCCCAAAAGTCCATCTCCTAATATCATTACAGGAATTCTATAATAATCGGCATAATCAAACGCGTTCATTGTTAAATTATACAGTTCCTGTAAAGTTGAAGGCGTAATTACAATCATTTTATAGTCGCCATGCCCACCGCCTTTTGTTGCCTGGAAATAGTCGGCTTGGGATGCCCGAATATTACCCAGTCCTGGCCCGCCCCTGACAATGTTTACTATTACGCATGGAAGTTCTGCACCCGAAATATAACTGATACCTTCTTGTTTTAACGATATTCCTGGTGAGCTGGAAGAGGTTAAGCACCGAAACCCGGCAGCTGCAGCTCCAAAACACATATTAATTGCCGAAATTTCAGATTCTGATTGTATAAATACTGCGTTAAAATCCTTTGCTCTTCGGGACATATATTCCGGCGCTTCATTTTGCGGAGTTATTGGATACCCTGCATAAAACTTGCACCCTGCCTGTAGCGCAGCCTCCACAAAAACCTCATTACCTTTCATTATTCGTTTCATTTTTGAATCTCTATGCATAGATCCGGGCACATCTGAAAACATAACCCGCAGCTGCTGCATTTTTTTTCATCTTTAACTTCTGCATAATAATATCCTTTTTTGTTAAGTTTTGTTGACATCTCAATTATTCCAAGAGGGCACGTTATAACACAAAATTTACAGCCCTTGCACTTTTCTGCATCAATTTTAATTGTCATCTTAGTTTAATTAATTTGGAACCAATGGCTCCTTTAAGTTCTCGTCTGCAGGCATCTAATTCATCACCAACAATCGTAATATCCGCAAGATCAGCACAGCCAACATTTAGATTAGCAGCCGCAGTAACATGCTTTGCATCTTTTAATAGTCCGATTTCAGTGAAAACCTTATCAATTGCCACCGGATCTTTAGATGCCAGCACCATGTTAAGAAACGCAGGCTCGCCATACTGGCCAGGACCATTACCTTGCATACCGATAGATGCATCGCCAATGGTAAGGTAATCACCAACAATCTTGCTAATCATCCCAATAGATTTGACTGCCTTTTCCATGTCTTTTTCCAGTTCTTTATAACTCTTTTTAGAGATGATCCTTGTCATGTTTTCTAATGCGCCTGATATACCTAAAAACATATGGGTTTTCATTACTGGCACATTGATGATCAAATCTTTATTGAGCACTTCTTCACTAATTTCAAACCTGAACCCGTCCATTTCTTTTTCAACAAACCCTGTTTTTTCCAGGTCTATTAATTTAACGTCGTATTCTTGCGCAAGTTTTGTAAAACCAGATTTAGCAAAAGCTTTTTCAGCTTCACCAAACTGTACCTGTTCAGCTATTGTGATGTTTTCTTTTTTAACGCCTTTTTGGATTAGGTATTCAACTAGCCCTTTAACCACGTTTGGGTTTGTTGTAAACGCCTGGTATGGATATGCTGCAGCAAATATATTAGGCTTAATTAGTATTTTACAGTCTTTAATATCTGCTTTGATCAGTTCTAAGCTTTCCTTAACTGCTTCATAATAATCATATTTTATTTTAACAATACTAACTGCATTTTTAGCATCTGAGCGGTCTCTTTTATATTCGTCCCCTATTTTGTAATCTCTCATCACTTTCTTTGGCATCTTATTGCCGTGTTCATCTTGTACAATGAGAATATTATATGGTATTATTGGATGCGGCGGTGATTGGACAAACGATTTTGTCATGCCTATAACTTTCATTTGTTTTCCTATCTCTTTTTCAAGCATTTCATTGCAGTAGACACATTTTTCAACAGGATATATCCATTTTCTATTGCATTTTTTACAAATCCATCGTATAATCATTTTTTATCCACCTACCTTTTCCAGGATATGGACAGAAATTGTCCCACCTGCTCCACCTATATTTTGCGCTAATGCATATTTTAAATTAGAAACCTGTCTTTCTTTACATTGTCCGCGCAATTGTTTTACTAATTCATAGATCATTGCAAGACCGGTTGCAGAAATAGGGTGCCCTCTTGCTTTTAATCCTCCTGAAGTGTTAACCGGTAATCTACCGTCAAGGTTTGTAACACCCTCGCGTATTAATTGGCAGCCTTCGCCTTTTTTACAGAAGCCAAGATCTTCGTAAGCCATCAATTCCAGGATAGTAAACGCATCATGAACTTCTGCAATACCAATATCACTAGGCCCTAATCCAGTTTCTTTGTATGCCTGATTAGCTGCAAGGATTGTTGCTTTCCATGTAGACATCTCCTCTCTTTCAAACGGTGCTAAATAGTCAGTTGCAAGTCCAGAGCCTTTAAGCTTGATATCTGTTTTATCTTTTGTCAGAATGCACGCCGCTGAACCGTTAACATTCATTGTACAATCAAAAAGTCTAAACGGTGAAGCTATTACCTGGCTTTTTTTTATTTGTTCTAGTGTAATTTTCTTTTGATAAAACGGCGTTTTTGGATTAAAGAATGCATTTGCATGGTTTTTTAGGGCAACCAGCGCCAGGTCATCTGTTGTTGTGCCATATTTACTCATATGCTCTTGTGCAACCAGCGCATTTTCTGTTGGAAAAGTAATGCCTTCATCTTGTTCCCACACCTTATCAGCAGCATTCATTATTTCATGAACAATGATAGGTGTTGTGTTTGTTGCGATTTTGTCAGTTCCTAATACAAGTATATTATTATAACTAAGTTTTGCAGCTGTCCATAATGCAGCACCACCGCCGCCGCAGACAGCAGGTACACGGATAACAGGCAGCCTTTTTTTAAATAGTGATGTAATTAATGCCTGATACTGCCTTTGTCTTTCCGGGTTAACCATAGTATCTACTGTGGATACTACAACAGCATCTATATCGTTAAAAGTCATTTCAGCATCATTTAACGCTTCTAATGTCGATTCATGAGCCATCTGCCAGGTAGTACGATCTTCTACTCCAAATTTTGTCATGCCAACTCCTTTGATGTACATTAAGAAAACCTCTATTTATAGGCAGCGCTATGTTCAGCTCTAAATTCTTTTCTATTAACAACCGCAAGCATCAGCGTTGCTTCGGAGATCACCTGATCTTCTTTTAGAACTTTACCCTGTAAAAGTGCTCCTCTCTCATCCTGGCCCATAAGCACAATTTCATATTTTAGCTGATCGCCTGGAAACGATGGCACCATGAATTTAGCGTCTTTTATCTTGTATGCAAGCACATCTTTTTTATGATGTTCTTCCAGATTGTACCGTACCAGTAAAGTAGCAGCCTGGCCTAATCCTTCAATTATCAATGCTCCAGGCATGATAGGAAAGCCTGAAAAATGTCCTCTGAAAAACCATTCATTAGCTGTGATATTCTTAATTGCGATCACCTTGTTTTTGTCCAGGCTTATAATCTTATCAATCATCAAAAATGGATACTCATAAGGAATTATCTGTTTTATAGCATTATTGTCTAAACTACCCTTATCATCTTTCAAATCATCTATTGCTTTCATTTCCATACCTCCTTATTTTGATCATACCCCCCAAGTCACGAAAAGCTTTGTTTATTTATAAGGTTTTCGTATGAAAGTTAAATATATATTTTTGTATTTTCAGAGTTTATATATGATTTATTTGTGTATAACCGTATCTATGCATCCAACATTTCTGCAGAGTACAGGACATTTCTTCTTCAAGCTGATCATACATAGAATATCTATCACTTGATATGGTACCTTGATATCCTTTTCCTATAATCCCATTTGGAATTTTATGCCCTCTGCTTTTAGCTATTTTGAATAATGTTATTTCTTCAGAGATAAATGCCCTGAGCCAATGATTTTTGCCTTTCTTCCGCCAGCAAGTTTCATCCACATGGTGGTGAGATATCTTATCTTTTGTTTGAGCTCTTTGAACTTAGGGCTAAATATCTTTCTGGTCTTGGTTATTATGTGGCTTATTTTCCCCAAACTTACTTTGATGCCAAAGTAAGTTAATAATTCGAGTCGAATTTTGTTATTTGTCAATGCAAGACCAAAATGCTGGAAGCAGACAAACAACACTAGGCTTAATCAGAATCTGAAATTGGGAATAACCACTCCGGGTTTTGGCTCGACAATTTTTTTACAATTAGGACACCAGTGTTTAGGCATTATGTGTTTAGTAATCTTATAGTCCTGTTGAAGAACTATGCCTTTAACATACCTTGTTCTTCTTCCAAGTTTTATGCTACAATCTGGACATTTGCTTATTTTATGATTGAGTTCTTCATCAACATGATCAGGCAAGGGCCTTGAGAAACCTTGGTGCCCTTTTGGACTGCCTAGTGTGTGAGATTTGCTTTTTTGTCTGGCTTAACAAAAGTGGGAACTTTTTTTGGTCTGTTGTTTTCCTTCAAGCTCTTCTATTCTTTTTTTTAATTTCCTATTTTTTTCTCTTGATTCTTTAATTTATTGTAATGCTTTATTCAAAAGGATTCTTAATTGTGTTATTTCATTCATCACTAACAACCAAATAGACAATTTTTTCAAGATATTTTTTAAGGCAATCCACCTTAGCACCAGTACCAAATTTAATGACTTTCTTTCAGTAGTTCCGACTCAAATACCAAGAATTCTCTGTTCTTGGAAAAAATAACAACAACAATGGGTTCAAACACGGATTTTTCTTTAGGAAAAATCCTATTCCGAAAGGAAATTTCCACACTTTGTATAGAAATTCCCTCTC
>JBDRFR010000056.1:0-11162 GCA_043818675.1 Nanobdellota archaeon | reverse complement strand
TATTTTTCTAAAAACCATCCAGAATCACCTCTTATAAATTATACATTTATTGACGATAAACTACTATTTATATCTTTCGTTTTCGACGAGAAGGGAAGGTTAGATTGTTAAGAAATTGGGGGGGCTTTTTCAAAGCGTTCCCCAAACAACTAAACAGAAACAAAGAAAAAAAATATCCTATTAGTGACTTAAATCAGTTCAACCAAAAATTTCTGGAATATTGCTGTTTGATGTAGACTTAAAAAAAGATAGCTGAATTACTGTATATTGACAGAGGGACAGTTCAAAGAAGGATAAAATATTTCAGAAGCCTGTATTATTTCAAGCAAATGTTCTGCAAAAGATGCGAAAACCTGTTTAGGTTTAAAGTTACTGAGCATCAAAGGAATTCTAATATTTGCATTAAGTGCAGGAAATCTTTTTCTGGCCTATAGTTTTTCAATTCGTAAAAGATAAGTTTATAAATGTGTTTTATTTATAACAGATATAATGAAAAAAAGAGTGATGAGTTTATTTTTGTTGGCAATTCTTTTAGCTTTCCCTTTGATCTTAGCCCAGGAACAAGCTAAAACTTATTCTGATTTTGGTAGGTTTATCGATAATGTTAAAATGTTTTTCTCGTTAGGAGATAAAAAAGTAATGTTAGCATTAGATATTAGGGGGAAAGAATTGGATTCTGCGATTATCAATACTAAAAATTTAGATAATGACAATGCAGAGAAAAATCTGGAAAGAGCAAAAGAAAGGCTTCAATTTGTTCAAAATAAAGTTTCAAAAAATATCGCTGAAGAGGTAAAAACCAATATTGATAAAACGATTAGCAAAATTAATGAAGAGGAAAATTTACCAGATAATTTTGATACATATGCATTAGAAGAAGAAAAAACGCAGCTTACTGCAAAATTGGTTATTGAAGTGGAAGGAAAAGAAGGACAAACATTAACAAGGGAAATAGTAAAAGATGGGGAGAGCGGAAAAAACAAAGTTAAAATTGAAGTAAAGGGAGATGATGGACAAATAAAAGTTATGGAGATTGAAGGAAAAATAGGAGAAATTGATAACCAGATTGCAGAAAGAACATTTGCGCCTGGAACAAAAGGTATTGGAGAACCAGGAAGTGATATTAAGACTGTAATAGTTGAAGAGGGTAAAGATGGTTCTGGTGATGATGGTTTAAAGCCGGTAGTTAAAACGCATGTTGCTGGCGATGGAACAGGCAAGAATGACCCTATTCCAAAGAGTGATGGAACAGATGCTCATTATGACCCTTCTAAAGATGTAGTGGTTACAAATAATATTGATGAAGGGAAAGTAGATGTAGATTATCCTAATAATGTGGTTGATATTGTAGATAATCAAATAGACAATCCGCCAAAAAGCAAAGATAATGAGGATGTATCTCCAGAACCTAATGTTGTGGATAATACTGTTGATCCCGGACCGCAAGGGATTGTCGGTTCTGATTAGTTAAAATAATCTATCATATTTATCTTTCTAAACCACTCAGCCACGCATCACTTGATTGTATTGCAACATTCAGATAACAGCTATTTCTTTCTTTTATATCGCTGATTAGGTCACAGGTTGAAATATCCATGGTAATATGCCCGGCAAAATCGCCTATGCAATCATTCCTTTTCTCTCCGGTAAGAGTTTCACATATTGAAAAATCCTTACTGCTCATGGCTCTGTCCCTAACGCAATATTCAAGAACCTTTCCTTTGCCAGCAGTACAAAAAGACATCGGTTGTTCGAATAATGTCAGACAATTAACATTGTTTTTACAGAGAGAAACATCTCCTTTTTTCTCTGCAAGACAAGAATCTCTATCTTCAGAACCGGCAGGTAACTTATTACAGTACTCTGTGGTTATCTTATCAGCTTTACCTTCCCAATAAAGAGCATTTGCAAAAGACCAATAACATAGATCTTTTAAATTCTGATCATAAGTGATACCATCACAAACATCAATATCTCCACTGATCAGTGAAAGTCCAAAATAGCATGTTCTTTTGCCTAAATCAGAAGTCACTTTTTTACAATAAGAAACATCTTTTTTTGCCTGGGCTAAACATACGTTTTTTTCATTCAGCGCATCTATATCATCTTCATTATCCGCTTCAATCAGTTCACAAAAGCTAGGGTCATTATTTACAACTGCAAAACACCTGAATCTATCACCAGGACTTAATTCTTTTGTTAAAGGAAGCTTTTTACATATTTGATTTGGGATAGTGTATGGCAGGTCTTTTTCCAGTTCAGAAGCAAATTCGTTTTCTTCCTCTTCGCCACTGTTTTCATCATCTTCTTTTTGCATACCTACCGGATCGCAATCACTCATTTTTGGATTCCATTCACATTCTTCATGTAAAAGACACTCTTCCTCTTTTCCATCAAAATCAGGGCAAAATGTTTTTACCTCTGCAACTTCAGGCTCTGTTTGCGGTTCTTCTATAGGGCATTCTCCCCTATAATAAGCCCATTCTTCGCATTCGATTCCATCAGGCAAAGTGCATTTCCCATACTGCCCTTCTTCGTTTTCTTCCATCCTCAAAGTTCCACCTTGTTCTTTACAATAGACAGAAGCAGGGTTTGCTATTTGCTGTTCTTCATTAGACTCTTCTATCTGTTCAGCACAACCACTAAGAAATACTAACAATACTAAAATTAGGTTTATTTTTTTCATGATTACACCTCTTTTAATCAAAAATGGCGAGACTATCATTTAATTTTCACTAGCCATATAATTCTTCATATTTCTCTGCTGCTTTTGTGCATTGCCGGTTGGCTTCATTAAAAGCTGAGGTTGAAGCAGTATCCAGCTTTTCAATATTTTCATAATGCCAGTTTTTTTGCTGTTCTTCAACTTCTGCGCTATTCAATGATTCTCCCATGTTGGCTGCTTTCTCATTGACAAGGGTAAACAAGGCGTCTCTTTCAGCTCCTGTTTTTTGCCATCCTTGCTTTGATAAATCGAGAATTTCTTTATATTGGTCAGCCCATTTCACTAGTTTATCTTGATAATCTAAGCTAATTAGTTCTTTAGCCGCAATTGTAGTATCTCTTATGGCTTTAACTTCAGATAGTATTGCATTCAATGCTTTTATTGAATTTTCCACATCTTGCTTTTCTTCAAAAGTTGTATAACTGTCTATTTGTACCAATAACTCACTATAACTTACCCTAATCTTTAATGCAAGCAATCCATAGCTCAAAAAATTTTGATAGTTTTCTATTACTTTTCCAGAATTATCTAAAACTTTAATCCTTTCAAGATAACAGCTGTTAATAGACTCAAAATACTCTTTTTCAAGATTATCGGGAGAATAGGAAATACCTTGACCAGCTAAAGTTATTATTTGATTTGTTGTATCCTTTAACTCCGTTTTTTTAGAGGCCAGTTCAGAGAACTTTGTTAACCCATCATTTATTTTAACTGCGGTGTCATAAGACTGTTTAAAAGCAACACCATAATCTTCAAGAAATCTATCTAAGTCTAAAACATATTCTTCTTCTAAACCTGCTATTTGATATGTTACGCTGCCTTCTTTTGGGGCTGTTGCACAACCACTGATGAACATTCCAATCAATAGTAGAATAATTGCTGTTAAAACCATTCCTTTTTTCATGTTATCGCCTCTTTGTTTTTTCATATTTATGTTTTAAATTTTTTTCAGCCCACCATGCATAGATTGTTGCTGCCATAATAATGACTGGAATTAATTGGATATGGCTCCTGAATAAAGAGAATTTGAAAAAATAAACTAAAATCAGCCATAAATTGAAAATTCCGTAAGCAACAACTAAAGTGGTCAAGACTAACTCTTCTGCATGTGGCATCTTATCAATCTTTTTTTCTAAGAATGCTCCAAATTTTGCAACAACAAAAAAGATTAACAAAAGGAACGGAACCATCAATGGAGCATACCTCATTCCAAATAAATTTGCGATTGGATTCCAGAAAAAGCTTTGAAGGCCAGAATTATCTGCAAGAAACATATCTAAGAAACTGTCCAAAAAAGCCAGCAATACTAAAATGATCCATGCCCATAGCTTAGATAACACAACTTTTTTCAATTTAAAACCTCTTTTATAATATAATCACAAGGCTACTATTTAAATTCTTTCCAGTAAAGGCACAGAATTCTCATTATTTTTGATTTGCCAATGTAATTACTATACTGAATAGCGTCAAGTTTACTCTGCGGAATCTTTGTTGTTGTTGCCCAAAATTTTCTTCTCATTGCGAAATGAAATTTTGAAGGTGATAAATATGCCTGATTGGGATATAATAAACAAAAGAAAGCGCAAAGAAATTAATCTGGGCATGGCTAAGAATGGTGCTGTTCAAATTCTCAATGAGAACTGAGTTGAACATTGGTCAAAAGCTTACAAAGGAACAATAAGATAGTCCTTGCATCTCCTGAAGAAGAGGTTTTTTACCACGAGTTAACTCATGAAGCACGCCATAGGTTAGGTTTCATCAGAAAAAAGTCACAAGACCCTTCAAATGAGATAGTGGCGGAATTCTCAGCAGCTAATCTTTCAGCTATGCAAGGAAGAAAGTCAAAGCTAGGTAATGCTTATGAATATCTGAAGTATTATTCTGAGATGAAAAAATGGAATGTTGAAAAGGCTGTTCTTAACCTAATATCAGATATTGAGTCAGTGTTGAAGAAAATAATTGAGACTAAGGAGAAAGAAAATCCTAAAAAGGGGGGGCAATAAAATGCGCGATACAATAAACGAATACTTTGGAGATCCAATTTATGTATACACAAAAAAGCAGGCAAACAACCAGGAAACCTTCATAAAGATTTATATATGAGCAATGCTAATAAAGAGAGATTATAGTTTTTGTGAGAAGAACAAAGCAATTGAATATAGAAAAGGCTTTGAGCTTACCCAGAAATTAAGTGGGAAGAGCTACTTTATCCTTATCGCTTCCAAATTCCTGGGAGCGTTGGTTTCAACCCTTGCCATTTTATGAATCGAAGATGCAAGATCTAAACATCTTGAATTTTCACCATGATTGATTATTACCTTCTTTGGTCGTGGCTCGCATTTCTGGATAAAATTCATTAATTGGTTCCTCCCGGAATGGCCAGTAAAACCTTCAATCGTATGAACGTCCATGTTAATCCTTAAAATGTCCTGTTTTGGTGGCTGGCCACGGACAATTTCACGCTCGC
The DNA here is from genome assembly GCA_043818675.1 of Nanobdellota archaeon. Lineage (GTDB taxonomy): Archaea > Nanobdellota > Nanobdellia > Woesearchaeales > DATDXC01 > JBDRFR01. Next base: position 5,970 of record JBDRFR010000056.1, on the reverse strand, counting down.
CGCGCTGAATCCGCCGCCCAAGGCTCCCTTCGCCTTGATAACACGCAAAAACCATAGAATTTCTAGGATTATCACTAAGATGGCTTAGATATTCTACAGATGGTCCGCCTACCAGCATGCCTGATGTTGCTAAAATAACGCAGGATCCAGTTTCTTCAATTACCTGTTTTCTTTCCTTTTGGCTGCCGACTCTTTTAAATATTGGAGATAAGAAAGGATTTTGGTCTTTATGGAAAATAAGTTTTCTAACGGAATTATTTAAATATTCAGGGTATGCTGTATGAATAGCAGTTATGTCCCAGACTAAGCCATCAATAAAGATAGGCACTTCTTTAATCTGCTTATTTCTCATTGCCTGCTCAAGTATCACCATAACTTCCTGGGCTCTTCCAGAACCTAAAACAGGGATCAAAACTTTTCCGTTACGTTCAATTGTCTCATTGATAATTGTACGTAATCGCTCTTCCTGTTCGTGCCTTTGAGGTAATATGTTATCTTTTCCACCATAAGTGGCCTCAATCATCAAAGTCTCCAGCCTTGGGAAAATTGTTACTGCAGGTGGCAACAATTGGGTTTTTCCAAATTTCATGTCGCCAGTGTATAAAATATTATGCAACCCATTGCCAACATGTAAATGGACCATTGCAGAACCAAGAATATGGCCAGCATTATACATAGTAATCCTGATATCAGGAGTAATATCTGTGACCTCTTCATAATCAAGAGTGATTGTGTGCTTGACCATCTCTTTTACATCATTAGTATCGTAAATTGCATCTTTACCTTCACCTTTCATAATTTTAACATAATCAAGCTGTAATAATGACATAACATCCCGGGTTGGGGGAGTACAATAAACAGCGCCCTTAAATCCGAACTTGAACAAATACGGAACAAATCCTGCATGATCCAGATGAGAATGACTTACAACAATGGCATCAAGCTGATTAATATCAAATTCAGGCGCCTCAAGCAGTGGGTACATATCAGAGTTTTGCGCTGCCACATCCACACCGCAATCCAGTAAAACCCTTGATTCTGGTGTCTGCAAAAACAAACATGATCTGCCAACCTGACGCCCGCCGCCTAAATAACTTATCCTTATCCATTCGTGCTTTTTCTCTCTTATCCATCCGTCGTATATTCTGTGGCCAACCTTGTCAAGAAATTTTCTGCGATAATCAGAATTTTGGTAAAGCACACCTCGGATATTTTCAATAAGCTTTGATCTTATTGCCGGTTTTCTGCGAATTAAAGGAACCCACATAGTGTTTTTTCGGATCTCTCTTAAAAAAGTACCTTGTTTTCCAATAGCAAGGCCTGGTTTTTCAGCTTCAATAATTACCCTGCTACGCTGCGAATCAAAAATTATTTGGTCAACTGCTGCCTCTTTGGGTATTATTTTTTTAATCTTGATTTCTGCCTTTTCCATGTCAAGTGTGCAACTAGGATCTGGCCGCAGTTCAACACGCTTTTTAATATCGTCTACTATTCTTTTAATAGCACCTTCATTATTTAAGAAAAAATCTTCATCTTTTGTATAAAGAACTATGTTTGCACCTTCAAAACAAGCATCAGATATTTTGTTATCTGGTAATTTCTTAAGTATTTCCTTGATTATTGGATTTTCAGCCACTTTTTAGAAAGCCTCATAATTTTTTTAAAAAAAATATACTATTTCAAAAATAAAAAACTAAATCTCGATTTTATAGCTAATCTCTTTGCTAAGGGTTTTTTTAACGCCTTCTTTTGTAATCGTAACAACATCAATACCATTACCAGACGCTATATCGCGCTGTACAGCGGCGTTTATGGCTTTAACACCAATAGCTGTTGCTTCATCAACAGACAGCCCGGGCTTATATAATGTTTCAAGAACACCATAAGCCATAACAGACCCTGACCCAGAGGAGACGTACTCGTCAGTTTCTATGATGGAGCCATCAGGGCTTAAATCATAACAATGAAACCCTGAATCATCAATACCGCCCATAATAAAATGGGATATGCTAGGTATCATGCTCATTTGACGAATATTACCGTACACCATTGAAGACAAAAGGTTAACAGCTTCTTTTACAGTAACATCTCTTCCCGACCTTATCTTTTTTAGTTTTAATTCAGCCGTTATAATCTTTATTAGAAGCTGAACATCGGAAACCGAACCAGCTACAGTAACAGCAATTTTGTCAGTAATTTGTGTTATTTTTTGAAATTTTTTGTAGGAGATTAAATAACCAGAGGTTACTCTCTTGTCTGCACATAGAACAATTCCATCTTTACAAACCATGGCAACAGTTGTTGTGCCTGTTCTCTTAATATCTTTTTCTTCTACCATCGAGAATCCTCCTTAAGAATGATATAATAGGTAGAATGTTGGTTATATTTAAAGCTTTCGGAAAAAACAGTCCTTTGTAGCCCGATTTTTTAGTTTTACTGCTGAAGGTACAGTCAACTCAAAGTGGCAAAATTGCCCTAACGCTATATAGTTGACTTAACCCTGCTAAATTGGTTTTGACAATATACTGCCTAGCACATCAAAGCAATTTTACAAGATTAACAGAATTAGATTTGGTTTATTAAAATGCTTAAGGATTTAGTAAAAAATTCAGATTGCACCCACACTGCTGTTTCATAATCAGCAGCAGTTGATTCGTCAGTTATCCGGAAAAGTAACTTGTCATCTGCAAGAATAAAACGTGAATTTAGATCAATATCACGCAACACAGAGATATTAAACTTTTTTGCCATTTTTTCCTTTACACGGGCCAACACCTTAACCTTTACACCCTTTTTATTTAATGAATGTAAAATGTTTTTTAAATGGGCCAGATCTTTAACAAAGACATTCTCAGAACTTGAAATAATAACACTATTTTTTGCAGTAGCTATCATATCTTTTATTGCGTGGTTTATTGCGTTTTTTCCAACAAATGATCCGGAGATTTCTGAAGCGTCCACATGCTCAATTCCGGACCTATGGAGTGCACTAAGTTCTTTAAACAATTCTGTATCTTTTATCTTTTCAAAAACCATAATTGCGCTTTCAGAATCCTCTTCCAATTTTTTCTTAACCCTTGTTACTATATCTTCAGGCTGGACAGCTATATACTTAATGGGCTTTCCAATTTTCATAATGATAAAGCCTTTCTTCTCAAGACTTTCAAGAACATCATAACATCTGCTTCGAGGAACGCCTGAAATGTCTGCTAACTCGCCTGCTGTTGCTATCCCCCTACTTAGTAAAGCAGCCCATATTTTAACTTCATATATGTTAAGCTTAAAGTCGTTTTTGATTGTTGTCAAAAATTCTTTTTGGATTATCATACTAGACAAAGAACACTATTCTAGTATTTAAATCTTTCGATTTTTGTACTACCCAATAGTAAATACATTATCTCTTCATGGTCAAAATGATGATCACAATAAAGCTTGTAAAAAGTATAAAAAAAATTGCGGATATTACCGTCACACTGCCATACCTTTCCCAAAATGATGTTTCTTTGGCTGATACCCGCACTGGATTTGCTGATGGTTCCATAACGTGTTCTTCGATTACAGCATACCCTGGCTCTTCCATAACTGGCTCTACTACAATTTTTTCAGAAGCACAACCCTCAATAATAAGGTCTATAATTTCAGTTTCATCTTTTGATCCGTACGCTGCTTTTATTGTTAGCGGATATATACCTTCTTTTGCATCCTGAACAAAGATGGAGAATTTATGATTATATTTGCTGTCTTCATCAAAAGGGTCTTCATCTAATGTGAAATCATCTTGAAGGATTATACCTAGATCGTAGTTTGAGACAGATAGTGATACATCTTCAGCATCTTTGCCAATATTTACAAGTGAAATGTCGAGAGCGGCACTGCCACTACAGCTAATCGATTCAGGGAATAAATCAGTCTGCAAAAATTTCACTTGATGCGTGTCCTTGGCTACGTCAACAGTGTAATCAATCTTAGTCTCATATTGTATTCCTTTTTCATCTTCACCAGTGATTGTCAATTGCAGATCATATTTATTGTCTTCTACTTCCAGAGGAATGTTAAATTGGAGAGATAATTCGTCGTCTTCTTCAGTACCTAAATCGATAGAGTCTGATTCTTCGTCCAAATCATCACCATCATCAATGTCTGTGATTATCCCTTCAACTGTAATATCGGTTATATCGATGTTAACATCATCAGGGTACAAATTTCCAAGTTTAACTTTAATTTCAAGTTTTGATTCTGGCAGGACGTCTTTAATTGTGCCGCCGTTTTCGTCAGCTTTACTTTTTGTGCCATCTACATAGATTTTAATACTGTCAAGATTTAACATATCGGGTAGGGTACCAAAAGGCCCATACCTAAAACCTATAACATCTCCGTCTACTGCGCAATAGTGCCCGCCAAAAGAGGAAAGGTCATGGTTCCAACAGTCGCCTGGTGTGTCAAACCCAACTGGCAAGTATGACCACGTGTTATCCATGATCAGATAGAATCCCCAGTAATCTGATCCCCAAGAGCACCCAGACCCTGAAACATCATCACCGATACCTTCAATTTTACATAAAGCTCTACCATATTCGCCTGGTTCGCTCCATGTGAAATCTACACCTGACTTATCAAGTACAGTGAATCCGTCTGCGTTAGACGCAACATTAACACAGTCACCAACCACTTTATCAGAGTCAAGCTGGGCTACAATACACACATCAGCAGCATAAGCACTCAACAAGCAAATTATTAACATCCCTATATATACCAAAATCGATTTTTTCATTTTTCCCTCACCCATATTTTCTTTAAATTATTGAATCTATCAATCAGCTTTCGGCAAACCTCTTTTTGGTTAAACTCGCCCTTATCTTCAATGAATTTTTTTGTCTGCGGCAACAATAATGCAAATGATGTGTTGGAGATTAAATGGATTATACCAAACGGAAGCGCTGTTAAGAATAATGTGAAAAATCCGAAAGGAAACATAAACAAAGAACCGATATTAATAATCAACTCAAAGAATACAGTCCCTAAGATAGATATTAGAAGCACATGCCAGATTTTTGAGTTTTTCCGAAGGAAACCGCCCAAAAAGCCGGCCATCCCAAAACCTATTGCCTGAAACAAAGTCCAGATACCTTGGCCACCGAACACCAGGAAATTGGAGGCGTACAAAGCCCCTGCGCCAACAAAGAAACCTTTACGTTTGCCAAACAACCAGCCGCTAAGAAGCGCAAAAAAAGTTATAGGCTCAGCGCTTGGAATTGCCTGCATAGGTGCACGTAACGCAGCTGCGCCTAAAATAAACCCAATAGTCAATAACCATTCGCGAAGATTGATAATCTGCAGCTGTTTTTGAAGCGTAAGCTGCGCAAGCCTCTGCTTAACAGAAAGTTTTGATAATTTCCTTTTTTTCTTCTTAAGAAGAATTTTTGATTCCTGCATTTTATCTTCCAGAGAAACCGTATGGAAATTGAATTTCCATTCGGACGACTCCACGATCCTTAATTTTAGCAAGTATTCCGACTTTAACGGTTGCGGGTCAGTGAGGAATTCTCATCCTCTTTCCTTTGCAGAGATTAGCTAATTTGAAGGATTATAAAAATGTTTCTAAAGTGGGCATTGTCAACTTAAGTGAGTAAGGCTTGCCGGGTATATAAAGCATATTTAAACAATATCGCTCCAACACATAAAAGTTGACAGTACCCTAAAGTGAAAATCGAATAGAATGGTGTACGAGAAGGACTAATGATTTGCAGTAATTATTGGAGATTTGGTGTTTTAGGTGAACAAGAATAAGCAGGTTTTGGAAATTAGTTAAGTGACATTGGGGCAATAGGATTAGGGTGCGTGTACTAATTTAAGGTTAAGTTACTGCTATCTCATTTATCAACGGGTTATTTTTAATCCCATAATGCGCATCCATTTGTTTGTTGATATATTCTGCCCTTAGATGAACCATATAATTTGCATTTTCCTCAT
>JBDRFR010000055.1:0-20964 GCA_043818675.1 Nanobdellota archaeon | reverse complement strand
GGGTCAGAGCCAAGAAGGAAGAAAACATGCTCAGAGCAGCAAAAAGAAAATTCTGGGCATATGAAACAATAAGAAATTACGCAAAAGCATAAGCAGGTAAGGTTAAAGTCAAGAGGTTCTAGGAGTTATCGGACAAACCACACATCCATGCTTTTAGCTTTATCCAAAAATAAGGATGGCTTTTTGGATTATATTAAAATACTCTATAGAAAATATCCAAAAATGATTTTTTTTATGGATAAAGCAACATACCATAAGAAAGAAGCAAGGGTCAAAAAATTCATTAGCAAGCACAAACACTGCATGAAAATAAGATGGTTTCCATCGGGTTTTCCGGAGGCAAACCCTATGGAAGAATGCTAGAATCCTGGAAAGGAAGATGTATTGAGCTCAAAATTATTTGATTCGTTTGGGGAATTTAAAGAAACAATTGTCAGGTATTATCGGACAAAGAGGTTTAAGCTAGATTTGTATAAATATTTATGTCACTAGCTATATATTATTATTGGAATCATAACCCTTAATTTTCAGGGGTTTATTTGAAATTATTTTGATTTCTAAAAGTCGGAAATACCTATAGCGTTTCAAACTTATGCCCTGTAATTTATGGTATAAAATTTCCAATTCCTCAGAATTATATAATGCCTTTTTGGCATAACATCCACAAAATAAACTAACCTGTCAAAGATCAGACTAAGCTGGATGCCTTTGGCATTGGCGTGTTTAACTCCGTTCTTTTCTTATTTTGACTGCGGTCAAAACCCTAAGATATCAAGAAAATCGTCAGACAAAAACATTATTCGGTTCGAGCTTCCACTTCAATTTCGCGTACTATGAAATATATCAGTGAGCCTGAATATATCCGACCCATTATTACTTCTACCATAGTTAAATATCTATAAAAACCAACAGGTGATATATCGCCGTAGCCTAATGTAGTTATGGTATTGACAGAAAAATATAAGGCTTCAGAAAATTTTAATTGGGTCGGCTTTCCTAATTCAAGAAAATAGGTACTGTTATCATCAATTGTTTCAGAGTAAATGAAAGCATACATTAATGTCGTTAACAAGAATACAAAAAACACTGAGATTATCGTTTCAAATTTATACTTGCTTTTGCTCTTGAATAGCCTTAAATAATAATAAAGGGTGCCGACTGAAAAAAAAAGGATAAATAAAAGTGCACCTATCTTTTCTAAATGGAAATATGAAAATATCTTATGGGATATATATGCTAACAGGATCAAAAAGAGTAAAATAAGAAATCTGCTAATGAATCCTTTAACTCGATGATTAACTCTTTTTTCCATAAAATTCTTTGAGGTGATTATATATTTTCTTGTCTACACTGCAAATCAAAAAATTCTGATTGTTATTTCCATTATTTCATAAATTAAAACTATCATTACCAAAACTTTTTAAATCCTGCTCGATTCTTTGAACATTAATGAAAGAAGACAAAAATTATATCAGGTTTAGGACAATTATTGAAGTACTGGGCAAGCCAAAGGAGCATGTTGAAAAAACCATCAAAGAGTACGTTGAAAAGATAAAAAGCGATTCAGACTTAATGGTCTTAAAAGAATATTATGCAAAACTAAAAGAACAGGAAGATATGTGGAGCGTTTTTACTGAGCTTGAAATTGTAGTGAAAAACGTTCAAAATTTGACAGGCTTTTGTTTTGATTTTATGCCCTCCTCAATTGAAATAATCAAGCCTGAAGAATTGTCGTTTAAAAATACAATATTAACAAATGTTATGAATGATCTGCAGGCAAAACTTCATAATATCGACATGGTGGCAAAAAAACTGAAAAATGAAAATGATTTTCTTAAAAGGAATTTGAATACATCTTTGCAGAATGTTATAACTGTTCTTCTTGCAGTAAAGAATTCTTGTGATAAGGAGAAACTCGCAAAACTAAGCGGAATAGACCAAAAAGAAATTGATTTATTGCTAGAAAACCTCTTAAAAGAAGGAAAGATTAAAAAAGAGGATAATCTGTACAGTCTTAAATAATGATGGATGATTTGAAAAAAAAGGTGGAAGCTCTACTCTTTTCTTCAGGCAATAGAATGAGCTTTGTAGAGTTGGCAAAGCTATGCAAAAGAAGCCCTGAAGAAGTCAAGAAAGCACTTGAAGAATTACAATCCCAATATCACGAAAAAAAGTCAAGCCTAATAATCGTAAACGACGGGGAATTCTGGAAATTAACTACAAAAGAAGATTATTTGCATCTAGTGAAAAATATTGTGACAAAAACAGAACTAACAAAAACTTTGATGGAAACACTGGCAGTGATTGCTTTCAAATACCCTGTTAAGCAGTCAGACTTAATAAAGATTCGGACCAATAAAGCGTATGACCATTTAAAGGAACTTGAAGAGACAGGCTATATCTCCCGACAAAAATATGGACGATCAAAACTTATCAAGTTAACTCCTAAATTTTTTGACTATTTTAGTCTGCCTGAAGATAAACTAAAAGAGAAGTTTAAAGATTTTGAAGGACTTGCAGAAGCTATTGAATCTAAAGAAGATGAGATACATAATATTAAGAAAGAACAAAAAAAGAACGCTGAAAAAGTTGGTCTGGTTAACGAGAAAGGTGAAGAAGTATCGTTAGAAGTGGTGGATAGCGACCCAAAAGAAGAAACCATTGAAGAAAAACCCAAACTTGAATTATACGGTGATAAATTAGGGGGATTGGAAGTAATAGAAGAGCCGGAGATTAAAGAAGAAGTTATGGAACAACCCAAAGAGGAAGTTGAAGAGCCAACCATTGAGGTACCGGATGAGATTAACGATAAAGTTGACGAACGGGTTAATGAAATCCTTGGATTAACTAAAGAAGACGATAACAGCCCTGAAGAAATGTCTGCAGTTGACAAAAAAATTGAAGAATTACTACACCCAAAAGATGCAGAACCAGAAAAATTGCATGAAATTGATAAAGAAAAATGGGGCAGGACAGAAGAAAAAAACAACCAAGGATTATTAATAAAAGACAATGAGGAAGAGCCAAAAGATTTGCTTGACGCGCATTTTGAAGAAAAAAATAAAGATGGAAAAAGTGAGGATTATTCGGATAATCAAAAATGATGTTCTCACTACAATGTCCAAAATGCAAAAATCGGATGAAATATCAAACTGGGGATGATATTTTAACTAAAAAGAGGAAAGCCTGTGTATATTGCGGGCACAGTTTCAGCGCTTCTAAAAATATTATTAATAAGGAAGTTTATGCTCTGTCTGAAACATCAAAATTTCTAGGTTTTAGGACCTATAACGCTAAAATTAAACCCAAACATTTATAAATGGAAACTTATTCTATTATTAGATAAAACAACATTTTTCTAGACGATAAAAAATGGAAGAAAATAAAGAAAAAGAGCCAATAACACAAGAGAATATTGTGCCAAGAGTAATAGAAGAAGAGATGAAGCAAAGTTATGTAGATTATGCAATGTCTGTTATTGTTGGCAGAGCATTGCCCGATGTAAGAGACGGATTAAAACCAGCGCATCGAAGAATTCTGTTCGCTATGCATGACATGGGAATGTTTTACAATAAACCCTATAAGAAATCTGCAAGAATTGTTGGGGAAGTTCTTGGTAAATATCATCCGCATGGTGATACAGCTGTTTATGATACAGCTGTAAGAATGACACAACCTTGGTCGCTAAGGTATCCTTTGATCGATGGCCAGGGTAATTTTGGCAGTATTGATGGTGATTCAGCTGCTGCTATGCGTTATACAGAGGCAAGGCTTAACAAACTCTCTGAAGAGATGCTAAAAGATATTGATAAGGAAACAGTCAAGTTTGTGGATAATTTTGATGGTAGTTTAAAAGAACCGATGCCGTTACCTACCAGAATTCCAAATTTGCTTGTAAATGGAAGTACTGGGATAGCAGTTGGCATGGCGACAAATATTCCGCCGCATAATATGTCAGAAGTAATAGATGGTATCACTGCCCAGATTGATAATCCTGACATTTCAATCAGTGAGTTGATAAATTATGTTAAAGGACCTGATTTTCCGACAGGCGGGTTAATCTGCGGTAGAAACGGCATTATTAATGCTTTTTCAACCGGGAAAGGCAGTATTACAGTGAGGGCCAAAATAGAAATTGAAGAAAAAAAGGACCATAAAGTGATAATAGTAAACGAAATCCCTTATATGGTCAACAAAGCAGAGCTAATAAAAGACATTGCAGAACTAGTTAAAAATAAAAAAATTTTGGGTATCTCAGACATTCGGGATGAGTCCGATCGTGATGGCATGCGGATTGTTATAGAACTTAAAAGAGATGCAAATAATGAAGTTGTATTGAACCAACTATATAAACATACAAGGATGCAGGATAATTTTGGCGTTACTACCCTTGCATTGGTTAATAATGAGCCTCATATCTTAAACTTAAAACAGTTAATTAAAAACTTTATAGATTTTCGGAAAGAAATTATAGCTAATCGTACAAAGTTTGATCTTAAGAAAGCAGAAGAAAGAGCGCATATCTTGTCAGGAATTATCACTGCTTTGGATAATATTGATGAGATAATTACCTTAATTAAGAAGAGCAGTTCAATTAATCATGCCACTGAATCATTAATCTCTGGGTATAGCCTGGATAAGGTTCAGGCGCAGGCGATTTTGGATATGAAACTTCAAAGGTTAACTTCGCTTGAACAGGATAAAATTAAAGGCGAGAGGGAATCATTATTGAGACTGGTTATTGAATTAAAATCTATATTATCTTCTGAAGAAAAAATTTTTGATATAATTAAAAAAGAACTTTTAGAAATAAAACAGAAATATGGCGATGAGCGAAGAAGTGAAATAATTGATATGGAGACAACAGACCTTAACATGGAAGATTTAGTAAAACCTGGGGAAATGGTTATAACAGTAACGCATTCCGGGTATATTAAAAGAATTCCTGTTGATACATATAAAGGCCAAAAACGCGGCGGCAAAGGAGTGATTGCAACAGGCACAAAAGAAGAGGATTTAGTTGAAGATTTGTTTATTGCTAATACGCATTCATACATCTTGTTTTTTACAGATAAAGGCAAAGTGCACTGGCTAAAAGTGTATCATGTGCCTGAAGGAAGCAGGCAGGCAAGAGGGAAAGCGATTGTCAACTTATTAAGGCTTGAAAAAGACGAGAAAATAACAGCCTTTGTCCCGGTTAAGGAGTTTGATGATCTGCATTATATTGTAATGGCTACAAAAAAAGGCATAATTAAGAAAGTGAACCTGGAAGAGTTTAGTAATCCAAGAAAAGCCGGGATTATTGCAGTTAACCTTAAAGAAAATGATGAACTTATCCAGTCAGCATTAACAGATGGAGATAAGCATATTATTCTTGCAACCAAAAATGGCAATGCCCTGCGTTTTGAGGAAAATAAGGTGCGGGCAATGGGTCGGACAGCGTCAGGTGTTAGGGGCATTACTTTACGTGGCGAAGATCAGGTAGTTGGCATGGTTGTTGCTGAAGATAATAAAACCATGTTTACTGCAACAGAAAATGGTTATGGCAAAAGAACAAAAGTCTCTCTTTACAGGCTAACAAATAGGGGCGGTGTAGGGGTAAGAAACATAATTTGTTCAGAACGAAACGGCTCGGTTGTATCTGTTAGATCGCTTGAAGAAAGCGATGATTTGATGTTTATAAGTAAAAACGGCATAATAATAAGGACACCTGCAAACGGCATATCAGTTGTAGGAAGGAATACGCAGGGAGTGCGAATAATGAAACTTTCAGATAATGATAAACTTGTCGCAACAGCAAAAATAATTAATGAAGATAATGGGGAAGAGCCGGATATCAAATAACATAATGAAAGGCCTTGCAATAACTTCCAAAGGGATAGAGGATGTTTGTGAAGCTGAAATTAACGAGCTTATCAATGCAATAACCGCAGCCAAAGAAACCGCTATTGAGTTTGATTTTGATAAATTCTCTGATTTATGCGTATTATGCTATAAAGCGCAGTCTATTAACAAAATATTATTTTTTTTAAGTCAGTTCAAATTTCACGATCTGGAGGATATACGTGCCGCTGTTAATAAGCTTGATTTTTCAAAGTGGGTTAAAGATAAAACATTTCGTGTAAGCTCAAAAATTGTTGATAACGACTATTCATCTGAAGAAATTAATGCTGAAACAGGAGCATTTATAATAGATAAATACAGCCCGAAAGTAAGCCTTGATAATCCTGATATTATTATTTTTGTGTATATTGTAAAAGATGAGTGTTACCTGGGGGTTGATTTTGCAGGGTTTAGCCTGAACAAAAGAACATATAAAATTTTCCATCATCAAAGCGCTCTAAGAGGAACGATTGCATACGCACTTCTAAAACTTGCAGATTTTAAAGATAATTTGCTGGACTGTTTCATGGGTTCAGGCACTATTCCGATAGAAGCAGCGCTATACTCTGCTGGTTTTTCTGTCAATTATTATAATAAGGAAAAGTTTGCTTTTTTAAAACTGGATTTAGGGATAGACTACGACCTTTTTTTTTCTGAGATTGATAATAAAATTAAACCTGATAAAATCAACATTTTTGGATACGATTCCACATGGCTTCATACAAATAATGCAAAGAAGAACGCTAAAGTTGCAGGAGTCAATAAGTATATCAATTTTTCCAAGACCGAGGTTGAATGGCTGGATACCAAATTTGACAAAGGCAAGATTGACTGTATCGTAACGCATCCGCCTCAATTGTCAAAAAATTCAAACAGTAAAGAAATTGAGAAAATTTATAATGAATTTTTTTATCAGGCAGAATTTGTATTAAGTGATAAAGGAGTGATTGTGTTAATATCCAAGAAAACTTCAATGCTAAAGAAAATGGCGGAAAAATATAGGTTTAAAATTAAAGAAGAGAGAGAAGTTTTTTCAGGAAAAGATGTTCTGAAAGTTTTGGTGTTTATCAAATAACTAACCCGTCCACTTGCCTCTACTGATACCTAAAATACTTTTGCAGTGGGGGCAAATGTACATTATTTCCTGCTTTAAGAACCCTAAACCCTTGGTTTCTGTTTCTATAGTCTCGAAGTTTACTTCGCCTTTACAATATGGGCATTTTGGCATGATGTTTGAAAATAGTTAAAGTATAAATATTTTGGGTAAAGAATTTTTGGAAATGTAATTACCATTCTTTTAAAATGGTTCTAGTCGTTAATATGAATTTATTCACATAAGCATAGAATTATAATAACATCTTTTGTTAAACGAAGCATGACACAGTCCGTGTAGCCATTTATAGTTAATTTGACAAATTTCAGATTTTGGAGCTAACCTTTTAATTCAGATGAGATAATTTCTTCCAATTTGAGCCTAGCGAAACCTTATTTAGTGATAAAAAGAGGCAAATTATTTTTGGAGTATACACAAATTTATATATGGCTAATTATTACTTTAGCAATAATGAATAAAAATGATAAGCAATTTTTAAAAGTTCTTGCTAAAATAATTGAGTTAGGAAACTACAAGTACCTTGATATTCCAAATAATTTATTAGATTATATCAAACAAAAATACATAAACAGAAATGAAAGTATATTTTGTAAATATTCCAAAGGAAAAAAATCTAATATTAATGGAGAATCTGTTATATTTCTATTAGAAGATGATAAATTAATCCTTAAAAAAGAAAGTGTTAGTAAGGAGAAACAATTTGAGATTGATGGTGGTTATTCAGGTTATTTAACATTAGATGATTATAAGGATGAAAGTAAATTTATTATTGGTTTAGGTAATTATGGGTATAATATATATGACAAATTGGAAAATCAAGAACTTAATGAATTGACGCAACAGACAATATCTGAACAAATCAAGATTTCAAAAAAGCAAACATTGTTTATTGCCATATCTGTTTTAATAGCCGTAATTTCATTAATTTTTGCCATTGTCGTAGGCTGGAATGATATACAATTAACAAATAAACAACATATTTTAATAGATAATCAATTGAATTCTATATCACCTTTAAAACCAACAATACAAGTTAGTGTTGACTTCCCAGATAATTATCAATTTCCTGTTTGGAAAGTGGCAAAAATAAATAACTATCAGGATGGTAGTCAGAATTTCGCCAGACAAAAAATAATGTTTATTTTAAGTAATATTGGTAGGATGAGGGCTGGGCATATAAATATTTTTTTAAAAAGCGAATTTTTTAACTTACCAAGTAAAAGTACAGAGAATATCTTTGGTGAAAGTTCAGAATTCATAGAATTTGAAATCTGGAATGATAAATGTGAAATAGATTTAGAAGAGGTTACCTTAAAAAACGGTAGTAAAGTTAAGACTTCAGTTGTTGAAGGAGAATGTGATTATGAAGAATTCAAATTTCCATTAGGTTGGCATGCATTTAATCTTACTTTGGATTGTCCTTTATGTGCGGAGAAAAACAAAGTATATTTTTTTGATTTTTGTATCTATAATAATGATAATGAATCTATAAAAGTGTGTAGTATTAGAAGCTGAGCTTTCCACTGGTGTTTCACCAGTGGCTGCATAAATATTTATCTTCTCGAATAACTAATTCTCACTAAGCTTAAGAAAAAGCCAATAAGTAAACCTAAGCCATTTAACAGGCTTTGGACACTATTCGTATAGTGTTAAGCCTTTGAGACACCCCGTCGAGTAGGCATGATTTACTTATGGCAATACTTTTTCTTATAGCTTTAGCTATAAAATACTTTTGAGGTGGAAAATATGAAATTAAATCCAACTAGATACAGCTCTGCTAATGGGGAAGTGTGGGTTATGGCGACATTTAAAGCAAAGTATTGTCACAAGATATTCGATATCCAAGCAGTGCGTGAATTAACGGATGCCTTGCTAAATGAGGCACTTAGTTTATATCAAATACGCTGTCAAAAGTTAGCTTTTGATTCAGATCATGCACATCTTATTATTGATATGGGTATTTATGGGAAACCACAGATAGCAAAGATGCTTAAAGGATATGTAGCAAAGAGATTGTTTGAGTTAATGCCTTGGCTTAAGATGAAATATTTTTGGGGTTCTGGTTTATGGAATCCTGCTTATGATATCAGGAATGTTAATGATATGGCTTTTTATTTGAGATACTTAAGCAAACAGAAATATTCAGGAACAGGTCAGAAGATGTTGACAAAATGAAAGTTAAAAAATTGTTACGCAATTTTACAATGTGTTTTGAGATATAAACCTTCAATTCCTAAGTAATAAGTACTATTAATTAATTTGGCTGTGTTGCGTGAAAAACCAAGTATCAAACAAGTATACTACCGTATACCAAATTCAATAATATCAAACCTAAAAAACACCCTACTCTTTCCAAAACCTTTAAAAACAACTATATACTCCATACTATACGTAGGGTTAGTACTTAGCTAACGGTTTGTCTGTTTTTACAGATTTAAACTGAGGAAAGTCCGCCCACTGAAACCTTCGGATCAGGTTTAATCCCTGATTTGGGGTGGAGTAGCCACTTGTGAAAGCAAGAAGGTGTAAGCTTTGGCAACGTTGCAGAAACGATACCACCTTGCAATAGGATGATGCGATTGAAAGAGCTTGGTGACAAGGTCTGAGTTAACACGCAGACGTTTTGCTTGGAAAGGATGAAACGAACAGCCCTGGCTTGTGCAACTCAAAATGAGGCTCAGTTAAATGCTAAGACAGAGTATCTATGGCTGAAAATGACCATTTTGGCTCTGACAGAAGGTGGCTTATCTAACCCTGCTTTTTTATTCAAAGGTGATATCCATGAAACAAAACAAAGTACAAATGCCCTCTGGTATGGGCGGGTTAATGCGTTATTTTGATGAATATAAAAGTAATATTGAGTTTAAGCCAGGACACATCATTACACTATGCATTATTGTGATGGCAATCATGGTTTTCTTATACTCTTTTGGCGCCAGTATCCTGGGGTTGGCATAATGATACCAGGAATGAACAGCAGGCAGGCAAAAATGATGATGCGCAAGATGGGCATCCAGCAGCAGGATATTGAAGCTACAGAAGTGATAATAAAAACACCCGAAAAAGACTTGGTAATTAAGAATCCGCAGGTGGCAAAAGTTAATATGATGGGGCAGGAAACTTTTCAGATATCCGGCGAAATATCAGAAATTGAAGTTTTGTCAGAGCTTGAGATTAACAATGAAGATATCAGTACAGTGATGGATCAAACAGGGGTAGACGAGGAAAAAGCTAAAGAGTCAATAAAACAGCATAACGGGGATTTGGCAGCTGCGATTATGTCACTAAAACAATAAAGTTTATTAATTTAGTAATTCTACTATTGTTAATGGAGAGGTTTCAGGAATTACGGGCAGCTGCGCAAAAAAAATTACAGTTGGCTGATCATATGCTGACTATGACTTATCCGTTTGTTAGAGACCCGAAATTGCTTGTCACAGTGATAGAAAATTTATTCCTTGCATTAACAAGCGCTATGGGTTCTTTGCTTTATTATGAAAGAACCTTCAAAAAAATCCCGCCGTTCCAGGACAATTTTAGTTCAAAATACAGTATGTTTAAATCTTGTATAAAAGATTATGACATTAACAACGAAATCTTATCATTAATAAAGGATTTACGGGATATTATTATTGCTCACCAAAAAAGTCCTGTGGAATTTTCCAAGAAGGACCGCTTCATCATATGTTCAGAGGATTATCAAATGAGGACAGTATCATTGGATAACCTCAAAGATTACATTAAAAAAACAAAATTATTTATACATCAAATAAATAACATAGTCAGCAAACATGAATCCATTTTTAATTGATGCAATGCAGGAAATAAAACGGGTAGACCATTTAGTATACGTTAGTCTGAAATATACCAGGACAGTTGATGTTATTAAGAGTGTAATTGATAGAGTTATCAATGCTTTTGACTGCATCATTAATGCCCTGCTCGGAAACCTGGAGGAAAAAAAAATAATCTCTGATATACCGACAAGTCCAGGGTTAAAAATCGGTCTTCTTCAAAAACATCTGAAAGATGAAATAGAATTGCAGAAATATTTGGAACTTTACCTTACTCTAAGAAAAATTGCCAGGTGTGATTATACCAAGCGGGAAGAGTATAGGAGGCATGTTACAATGATCGCTGCCCTTGATGATGGTAATATCATAGATGTGGATATTGACTTGTCAAATGAGTATTATGAAACAACAAAAAGTTTCTTAACTTATGCAAGGGACTTTATTTACGGCAAGAAGAATGAATAAGACTCTTCATGAAAGGCTGAAGGCAAAAGGCTGGAGCGCAACAGATATAAAAAAAGCCGTTAAGATCATTAATGGCGCACAGAAAAAAAAGCCAAAACAAATTCAGATACTGGATTCGGTTATATACTGGTTTGTTTTGATAATAGCAATTATTGGGAACATGGTAATTTCTGTTGCTTTGGTGCCATTCTTGCTGGAATTCCGGCATTTTTTCTTGTACGTTATTATTACCACAATGGCCCTGATTTTTGGTTTTCTTTTTGATTTTTTGATACGTGATATTGAAAGCCTGGAACAAAAACATGTGGTGGTTGCCGGGCTTTTAATACCCGCACTAGCATTAATCAACATATATTATACCACTAACTTTGCAAATTATGTATCTGCTACTTTAAAATTAGGGTATATTCATAGTCCATATTTAATATCGGTAGTCTATGTATTGGCGTTTATTTCTCCGTACCTTGTTTATAGAATAGTCTACAAGAAACCTTTTTATTAAAGGGTGGCTATCGGGATTTGAACCCGAGCCAGAAGATAACTGCAAGATGGTTCCACAGTCTCCTATGCTGCCAGGCTACACTATAGCCACCATGACCTAAAGAATTCCAAAATGACTTATAAATCTTACTAAAAAATGATTTTGGAACGCTTTGATAAAGTCCGATGTGAATTTTAAGGGCTTATTTAGAATAAGGCATATACTGTCGACAAAATGCTACTAAACATAAATGCAAGCGATTTAACCAAAGTTTAATGGTTTTTTGACTTAAACCATTAAAGACGACAAAACGCGCCTTAAATCGAAGATTAGGAAATTGTGTTGAGGTTTATCAAAGCGTTCTTTTGTCTGCTTCTTCAATACCGTTTTGAACAATCTTGAACAACACTTTTTTGCCTTCATTTATGGACCTATGCTTTTTTAAAATTGCTTCACGTATTCCGTTTTTATAACTTTTCAACTCTATCAAACATTTGCTGCCATACTTTAAAATGTCACCGCCTACCATTTTTACATTATTTTTGTTTTTAAAGTCAGCATATACCTGATTTGTTATCAAAACAGCAATATTCTTTTTTCGCGCAATTTCGTTCAAATACGATATTTGGAGGCCAAGTTCCCGGTTGATATCGTAAATTTCGTCGCTTTTACCTAGCTCGAGCCTGTAAAGCATTGAGATGGTGTCAATGATTATCAAACCTACTTTATCATCCATTACAGATTTAAGTTTATTAAATGCAGTTTTTTGTTCCTGAAACGACGTGGGCCTGTAAAAAAGCATTTTTTCAAGTACCTCTTTAAAATTGGGTGTTAATTGTTTTAAACGCTCTATCGAGTAGCCGCCTTCAGTGTCAACATATATAACTTTCTTTGATTCAGAGACTTTAATAGAGCATAATAAGCAAAGCAACGTTTTTCCAGAACCCGCCGGGCCATAAATTGTTGTTATCGTATCTTTTTCATAACCGCCGTTCAAAAGTTTGTCAATAACTGCAGAGTTAGATGTTAGTTTCTCCATTAAGCATGATAATCTGTTAAATTTTATATATCTTTCTTTCATATATCACAAATCTCAGTGAGGTATATGACAACACGTATACCTTTTCTGAAGTAAATGCAAAGCCTATGAGTTGTTGACAAAAAGCTTTATATAAAAACCCATACTAAAAATAATAAAAATGAACACGGTATTTACAGTAATATTGTGGTTAACCTACTTGTTATCGCTGTACATAACAGTATATTGGCTTGTGATTTTTATCTCTAAAAAGGATGATTTCTCTGAGGAAGAACTAAAATCAAATATTAAAAAAACTCCATACGTCTCAATACTTGTTCCATCGTATAACGAAGGCAAAACTATTGTTCATGTGTTAAAGTCTATTATTAATCTTGATTATCCAAAAGATAAGTTTGAAATTATTGTCATTAATGATGGCAGCGTTGATAACACAGTCGAAGCGGTATCCGATTTTATCAAAAATAACAATTCTTTTAATATAAAATTACTCTCCCAAAAAAATCAAGGGAAAGCAAGTTCGCTTAACAATGCGCTGAAAATAGCCAAAGGAAAATATTTTGCCTGCTTGGATGCTGATTCTTTTGTTGACCCAAAAACTCTCAAAAAAATGTTAAAAATCTATGAAGAAGAAGACAACAATTTGGCAATTGTTACACCGGCAATGAAAGTGAAATCACCAAGAAACTTTCTGCAAAAAATTCAGTGGCTTGAATATTTAGTATCATTATTCATAGCAAGATTGATGGGGTATTTAGACTGTATTTATGTTGCTCCTGGTCCATTTTCATTATATAGTACAAGTATCATTAGAAAACTTGGGGGATTTGATAAAAATAATATCACCGAAGACCAAGAAATTGCTTACCGTGTCCAAAAGTATCATTATAAAATCAGGCATTGTTACAGCGGTTATGTTTATACAATCGCCCCAAAAAATCTTCGGGAACTGTATAAGCAAAGAAACCGATGGCTGAAAGGTGGATTACTCAATATTTTTAAATTTAAAAAGCTTATCTGGAATAGAGAATACGGTGATTTTGGCATAATGCAAATGAGCATTAATATAGTTATATTTTTTGTCAGCGTTGCAACATTATTCTTTTTTGGGTTATATATGCTAAAACCCATCTATGATTTCATCAGGAATTTATATCTGGTGAATTTTGACTTTAGTCCTTTTCTTACAGACCTGTTAAATTTTGATTTTGTACTGTTAAACATCGATATGGAGAAATTGTTCATACTATATTTTCTGCTTTTGATATCGTTTGGCGTTATCTATTTTTCACATAAAAATGCGCATGAGAAGTTTAAGAAAAGGAATATCCTGGTGTTGTTCGGCTATTTTGTAATTTATTATGTAGTAATATCATTTGTTATAGTAGTTATGTTTTTTGAGATATTGATAGAAAAAAATCATAAATGGCGATTCTGAAATTCATTAACTTTAAATACATACCTATACTTTTAAAATGTCAATGAAGAGAAAAATTAGCAAAGATAAATATTTCATAGCTTTCTTTTTAACCACCATTATTTTTATCCTCGGGCTAAGCCTTGGGATGCTGTTTGATAATCTCAGGATAAAATCCGTTGAAATAGATAATAAGGTGATGGAAGTCAACTATTTAAGCTTGCAGTTTCAATATCTGTACTTAACATCATTGGATGATACAAATGCATCATGTTCAGTGCTGCGGACAGCCACAGAAAACGCAATAGATGATCTGGGCGAATCTTTGCAGACTTTTATCAGGTATAAAGAAGAGTCAAAAATAAATAAAGACCTGTACGAATTAGTCGGCAGGAAATATATCCTGGACAATCTTAAATACTGGCTTTTTACAAAAAAAACCAAAGAGAAATGCGATCTGGACGTTGTCAGCATTTTGTATTTTTATTCAAGCGAGAATTGCCCTATCTGTCCAAACCAGGGCGTTATCCTAACATATTTTAAAAAAATCTTTCAAGATAAACTGCTTGTATTTCCAATAGATGTTGATTATGAAGATAACGAACCGATAATTGCTACATTAAAAAATCAATACGGGATAACGACATACCCTACACTGATAATTGAAGATGAGAAATATGAAGGCGTGATTAACAACAAGGAATTGAAAAAGATTATCTGCCTTTCTTATAAATATGAAGAAGAACTTTGTCCTTAAAAATTATGTTAAAGAAAATTACTTAATATTAATTTTGTTACTCCTTTTTTTTTCAATAAAGGCTCCTTATATGTTTAAAGCTCATAACGTAATATGGGACGAGTCTGTATATCTTGTTATGGGCAAATACTTATTATCCTTTGGCAAAATCGGATTCTGGGAGATAATTCGGCCGGGCGGACTTCCGTTATTATTGGGATTAATCTGGAAAACAGGTCTTAATTATATCTTTTTTTCGGAATTACTCTCTTTGTTGTTTTCGCTTGGTAATATTTTTGTGGTATACTTGATAGGAAAAACTATACTGAACAAAAGGTTAGGATTTATAGCATCATTCATTTTTGCAATTACCTCGGTTTTTTTCCTTTATTCAAATTATATTCTTTCCGGTATTCCATCAACTTTTTTTTTAATGTTAGGGATATACATTTATTTAAAAAAAAAAAATTTTTGGCTATCAGGTGTATTATGCGGTGTTGGAGCGCTGTTTAGGTTTCCACAGGCGCTTATTATGCTGCCTATGATTTTTATTATGTATAATAAAGCTCTAAAAAAATCGTATAAGTTTATATTAGGATTCATTGTTGTCCATATCCCATTTTTTATTTTTAATTATGTAATATACCGTAATGAAACGTCTAAGATCTACCATGCTTTGTTTAGGCCGTGGATCCTTGCATTCACTCATCAGTTTAACCCTGCAGAAAGCATCGCTACTAGTACTCTTGGGTTGTATCTTTACAACATTTTTTATTATTTAATCCAGCTGTTTAGGGAAAATACATTGTTCCTATTTATTATTCCCGGATTAATCTTTATATTCCGAAAGAAATTGTATAGAAAGGAGGGGTTTTGCCTAATCCTTTTAATTTTTATCATCTATATTGTTTATTTCACTATAATCTCGAATAAGCAGACCCGGTTCTTATTGGTTTTCCTGCCTTATGCTTCAATTATAGCAGCGTATGGGTTTTATCATTCATTCTTATTTACTAAAAAAGACCGTATCAGGATTGCAATAGTGCTTTTTGTTATAATTTCACTGATAGGGGTAGTTTCCAGGGATTTGAATTATTACGATTGGAGATTAAAGGATGAATTACCGATTGTTAATGATTACTACAAATTCTTTGAAGGCCATCAGATAACCGGCGTGATCTTGACAACCGACCCAGTGCCTGCTGTTTATACTGATGCACAATTTGTGCCTATATATTTCTCGCCTGATGTTGGCCATACAATCTATAACTCATATAGGGATGAAATATACGCAGTGATTTTTAGTCCTGAATCGTTTTATTGTGAAGAATCAGATAAGCTATGTAAGAGCAGCCTGAAGAATTTATCTACCATTATAGAGGATGATAACACGCTTGTATTTTCAGAGATATATGGCAATAGAGCTTACTACATCTATTTGAATAATGATCTTAAATAGGCAAAAATGTGTCTTGGACCGATTTTTGAATTTCCATGATCTCTTGCCTGAAAGTCGTAGTGCACTTCAGTTATTTTTGGGTTTTTGCTGTATTTTAAGATGTCAAACAAGATTTTATAGCCTTGTTTTTCATACTTTTTTTCTGAACTCTGTATATTTGCTTTTGCATAACCTCTATTAATACCAAAAAACCCGGAAACAGGATCAGACACATTTATACCATTAAACTTTAATCTGATCCTTCCGAAGATAACCGCGGTTTTGGAGATAATTTTTCTTAAAATATGCCATTTTTTTATAGTTTTTCTACTGGCAACGACAATATCAGAACCTTTCTTAAGCTTGGCAACGATCTCTCCTATTTTTTCTGGTGGGTGCTGCAGATCTGCGTCAATTACTATAATATATTTGCTTTTTGTTTGCATTATCCCATCAATGATAGATATAGTAAGTCCTTTGGTCTTTTTTTGAGACCTGTCAAGCAATATAGCATCTGTAGTCTTTACAATTTTTTGAGTGTTATCTGTGCTTCCGTCGTCAACTACTAATATGTTAATATTCTTGTATAGGCTTTTTATTAACTTAATAATCTTAGATATGTTTTTTTCTTCATTTAAAGTAGGTATAATAACTGTGACATCTTTCATTTTTTCTTGATTTTAATAAAATCACCGATAGTAAATTCGTCAGTTTTTGGGCTGGCATATGAGCCTGGTGTTTCTTCGTGCTGTTCTACAAGTATAATTCCCAAAGCCTTCTCCAGTTTTCTTGCAAGAGCTATGCTGGGGGTTAGTTTGCCTGTTTCAATATGGTGGATAACCGATACTTTTTCATTGATAGTTTTTGCAAAATCTTCCTGTTTAATAGAAAGCGACTCTCGTTTTAGTTTTACTTTTTGGGATGCATCGCTTACAACAATAAACATTAATTCTTTCTTTGGTGTTTGTTTTGGGATATCAAATGTCTTATGTTTTTGTTGAATAACTGACTCTCTGATCTGATTTATAACTTTACCATATTTGGAGCAATTATTGCAGACAGTAAGAACCGTTTCTTCAATTTCTGTTTGATACATCTGACCTTCTGAACCGCACATATCACATATCATTGTAACTACCCCCTAATTATTTTTACCAAAATTTTTCTATGGTCGCGTGGACCGTCTAGTTCTGTAAACATCACATTTTGCCATGTGCCAAGCTGTAATCTGCCGTCACTTATTGGAATATTTGTGGATGCGCCGATTAAAGTGGATTTAATATGCGCTGCAGCATTATTATCTATTTTGTCATGCAGATAGTTGTCATGTTCAGGAACTACTTTGTTAATTGCGTTAATGATATCAGTTTGAATATCAGGATCAGCATTTTCATTTATTGTAATGCCTCCTGTTGCATGCGGGATGAATATATAGCAGATGCCTTCTTTTACTTTGGATTTAGAGACTATCTCTCTAACATCAGACGTAATATCCACTAATTCGTGCTTTTTTGATGTTGAAATTACTAAAGTTTCCATAGGAAGAGAGATATAATTGGTTATATATAAAATTTTGTAAGCTTCAACCCAATTCAAACCTATAGTAAAGTATTTATAAATGCTTCTATAACTTTAAGATCTCAAGTTAAAAGGTGATATGACATGAAACGAAAAGTTTTTGGAGCGGCATTATTGATCTTATTAATTGCATCGGTATTAGCTGGCTGTGATGAAAAGATACCTCTATACACACCAAAAAAGGAAATGAAAACATTTGGTTCCGGGGATGAACTTCTCCAAGCCTTTGAAGATGCGCAAAACTCTGGAACTAATTGGTTTGGCGGTGTAATGACAAAAGGCGTTATGATGGAAGCAGCAGTAGATACACTAGCTGCTCCCCAGGCAGCAGGTGGGTCTGAAAGAGAATATTCTGAAACAAATATCCAGGTAGAAGGAGTTGACGAAGCGGATATTATTAAAACAGACGGAGACTATATCTATACCCTTGCGCAAGGTAATCTGGTTATTGTAAAAGCATATCCCGCAAGCAAAGCAGAGATATTATCCACTACAGAAATTAATAATTTCTATCCGCAAGAATTGTTTATCCAAGGAGACAGATTATTACTTTTTGGTACTGCTAACTATATGTATGAAGATAAAGTTGGGATGCCAAATAGTAGGCATATTAGCGTTATGTCTGTCAAATTGTACGATATATCTGATAGAAAAGAGCTGGAGTTATTGAAATCTATTGATTTTGAAGGAAGCTATTTAACTTCCAGAAAGATTGGATCAGATGCATATTTTGTTGTTAATTCATACCCTCATTATACGCAAAACCCTCTATGCGAAGATATCGTTCCACTGTACAGAGAAGGAACAACTAATAAACAACCAGATCTGGATGAAATGAAGCCTATTGCAAGATGTGTTGATATTGGTTATATTGAACCGATCCAGGCAGGTAATTTTATAACAATTGCGTCAATATCGATGACAAATGGAGATGTAGAAAAAGAAGTTATTGTGGGCTCAGGCCAAAACGTTTATGCATCCCTTGGAAACCTGTACATTGCACAGACATCATGGCCAAGGTATAGTGCACTTGGAAAGTTAAAAGAAGATAATGTGCAAAAAACAGTAATAACAAAATTTGAGTTAGATAACGGCAAAATTGAGTTTTTAGGTACAGGCGAAGTAAAAGGCCATATCCTTAACCAGTTTTCAATGGATGAATTTGACAACCATTTTAGGATTGCAACAACTATCAGTGAATATTCAAATAATAAAGACCTGTCGACCAATAATATGTATGTTTTAGATGACAATCTTGAGGTTGTTGGTAAACTTGAAGGCGTTGCACCAGGCGAAAGCATTTATTCAGTGAGATTCATGGGAAAACGGGGATATATGGTGACGTTCAGGCATGTTGACCCATTATTTGTAATTGACCTTTCTGACCATAAAAATCCAGAAGTTCTTGGTAAACTTAAGATACCCGGGTATTCAGACTACCTGCATCCGTATGACGAAACGCACCTTTTAGGTATCGGTAAGGAAGTGGATGCAAGCATTGATGAAGATAAAGTTCACACCGAAGGAGCTGTTTATTATACAGCGATACAAGGGGTAAAACTTGCGCTCTTTGATGTAAGCGATGTTGAGAATCCAATTGAGATGTATAAGGAAGTTATTGGGGACAGGGGAACTGAAAGTGAAGCCACAAGCGACCATAAAGCGTTTCTCTTTGATAAAGAAAAAGGATTATTAGTAATCCCTATGACAGTTGCAGAGCTAAAATCCGGCCAGCCAAAGAACATGCAGGGAGAATATACCTTCCAGGGAGCTTATGTGTATGATGTAACACTTAAAGATGGATTTGACTTAAGAGGCAGAGTAACACACTACGATGATGATGAAGCGTTCAAGAAAAGCGGATATTACTTCCGAGGCGATTCTTCAATAAAAAGAAGCCTTTATATTGAAGACGTGTTATACACATTATCT
Organism: Nanobdellota archaeon; assembly: GCA_043818675.1. Lineage (GTDB taxonomy): Archaea > Nanobdellota > Nanobdellia > Woesearchaeales > DATDXC01 > JBDRFR01. The sequence goes on along the minus strand of JBDRFR010000055.1, from coordinate 1,087 downwards.
GATAATAGACTGCAGCTTAATGATTTAAAGGAGCTGGATAGGTTGGAAATATTAAAATTTGAAAAAGGAAATGATCCTGGTAGGCCAGAGATTTTATATTAAAATGCCAAAAAATCCGTTTTTGCTTGTAAGCTTAAAAGAGAACAAAGCAAAAGAACTAGCTCAGGTAATTTCTAATCCAAGCTGCAGGCAGATTTTGGATTATTTGGCAAATAATGAGGATGCAACTGAAACAGACCTGTCAAAAAAACTGAACATCCCAATTTCCACAGTACACTATAATATCAAGCATCTGCTTTCAGCTGGCCTGGTATTGGCAGATGAATACCACTATAGTGAAAAAGGAAAAGAGGTCAATCATTACAAACTTGCGAATAAGTATATCATTATTGCGCCTAGGAGCACTTATGGAATCAAAGAAAAACTGCGTTCAATACTGCCTGTTTCAATTCTTGCTTTAGCAAGCGCCGGGCTTATCCAGATGTATAATAGTTTTAAAGCAGCAACGTTTAAAGTAATGGAAGCAGCGCCTAACGCAATGACTATGGGCGCGCAAGATTCGGTTCTGAAAGAGACCATGATAGAAAAAGCAGCTGAAGAAGGAGCAGCTGTAATGCATGCAGTGGCTGATGAAAGCGCCAAAACATTTGTTGAGAGAATGCCTGATGTTACTGCAACAGTTCCAAATTATGCGTTATGGTTTTTATTCGGTTGTGTGTTTGTTATTGTTTTGATTGTTGTATTTGAGATAATTAAAGCAAAAAGACAACAATGATTTAATGTTTTGTTCGGTCTTCAAATAGCTTAACTAGTTTATTATCTCTGTAATTAATTAATAATTATGTACTCTGTTGCATAAATATTCCATAAATTTCCACCTAGTTAATAATTAGGCTTCTGCATAAGCCATCATCCTCTCATAAAGTACAAACTTTCTTCTTGCTTCTTCAATCATGTTATTTTTCTTTGCCGATCTAACATATTCGCCAAACTTTCTTTTCACCGATGAGAATTTTCCCTCTGTAGCCCACCTCATCCCATACTCTTTCTCCTCTGCCCATTTTTTGTACCCTAGCTCCTTGAATTT
>JBDRFR010000054.1:0-10083 GCA_043818675.1 Nanobdellota archaeon | reverse complement strand
GGGTCAGAGCCAAGAAGGAAGAAAACATGCTCAGAGCAGCAAAAAGAAAATTCTGGGCATATGAAACAATAAGAAATTACGCAAAAGCATAAGCAGGTAAGGTTAAAGTCAAGAGGTTCTAGGAGTTATCGGACAAACCAGGTAATTTAGTATAAAAATGGCAAGAGGGAAGCATACTATTACATCCAAATCAGAATCAAGGAATTTGGCTGATATTGCACAGAAATATAATGTACATTTTTTGCATGGTCTTGATCCAGCGCATGCACCTGATCTTCATTCTCATTTACATGAAGATACAGGCTGGATAACTAAGCTTAAGGTTTTATTATGTTTAGAACCGTTAATTTCTGTCTGTACAGTGTCGGATCATAATGATAAGATGTATGCAGACATGGGGATAGTATTAAACAACGGTAGAGTATTAGACGCTTACCTTAGGGATTATGGAACAGTCCCAATTGGATTTTGGAAAAGGGAAACCTCTGAAAGTAACGGTGGGGATCTAGATCGAAGAATCGACCGTGCAATTAATGACCGTGGTCGTCGTCATAACGAATTCTCTGTAATTGACTATGCAATTGCTGGTTTCTATGTTTGTTTAGGATATAAAACAGGACCATTTATACCAGAAATCATTCAATTCACAAATGATATTGGTATGGATCTATTCGCATTAGAAAATGGCAAATTAATGAGCACTGAAATAATAGTAGGTAAAATTAGATCAGTTAAGCAACTTCCAAAGGATCACATATACAAATCTAGTTATACAATTGACGATGCATCCAAAGGGCAATTTTACACAGAGGTACTAACATCCAGGGTGTTCAAACTATTTTTTCCAGAAAGAAAGTTTATGAGAGCGCGAGAATCTGGTATGACCACTTATATAAAACTGAATGTATTTGCCTATGATAAGAGTAATATCTGCTTAATGCCTGTGGATTTCAAAATCAATGGCGTTGAATTTGACATTTCCTACAAAGTTACGGATGGATATATTGTATGCGTAAATAAGCGGAATAAAAAGAGTGTTGACAATACTATTGACAAACCTACTAACGGAATTCACATAGCTGGTGAATTTATTCATACAGATAACATGATAGTTGATAACGAGGATTACATTTCTGCCATGCAAAATTATGTATCACAAGCGGGACAATTGGATCCAGACGGTAAGATAAGAAAAGCATCAGCTTTCCATCTATACGGCTATGCTGAACAAGCCAGATTGTTTAATGATTCCAAAGCTTATGCTCAAGCCTCTTCTTTAGCAAAAAGCATTTTACCGGAAGCAGAATATAATGATGTTGTAAAAAAACGTGTTCTTGAGAATAATGGTATTAGGTTATTCATTAAAGACTTTGAATAATCATTTCACTACTTCTTCCTCTTCTTCAATTGCTCTTCCGTGCGCTTTTTTAGTAAATCCATCCAATGTTTTATTTTTTCTGATTGTATTATAGCTAATTTTTGGTTTTATTAACATTTTATCCCTCTCTTTTTCAATGTAGGCCTGTTGATCCAAACCCACCTTCGTCTCTTGCCGTAGAATCCAGTTCCTGCGCCTCTTCAAACTCAACATGTTCAACTTTATTTATTACCATCTGGGCAATTTTTTTGCCCAGTTCAATCTTATATTCCTCTGATCCCAAGTTTATCATGATTATCCCAATCTCGCCACGGTATGTGCTGTCTATTGTGCCGGGAGTATTAACAATTGAGAGTCCATGTTTTAAAGAAAGCCCGGATTTTGGCCGTATTTGCGCTTCAAACCCCTTTGGCACCGCTATCTTAATGCCTGTTGATATTAAAACTCTCTGTCCAGGTTTCAGCAGATAATCTTCAGTTGAATACAGGTCTACCCCTGCATCACCGTCGTGAGCATACTTTGGAGTGATTGCATTATCTTTAATTTTTTGAATTTTAATTTTCATGAGAACAATATTTTTTAAAGCGTACTCCTATTTAAATAATATTGCTCTATAAAATATATACTAGACATAGTGAAAATTAATTAGCTTTAAGGTCTGTTAGAGAAATCAGTTCATGCTTTAATACTTCTCCAGATCTGGAATCAATTTTAATATTTAGGGTATTGAAAGCATGCGTGACAAAAGTGACATTATAAACTTGCCCTAATTCAAGCTTTTGTAAGATAACCATTTCTTTTGTAGCTATCTCTCTTGGGTATTCCTTTTCCTGAAATTTTTTAGCGGTTAGTAATGCATTGTCCATTTCAATTTTAACATCTTCAATTGTAAGTTTCAGCACTTTTGCATCCGGCTTCTTGAATATCTCCACTGGCGGTATAATTTTAATGCCTTCTGGGAGAAGAACAAACGTTGTTATTGTATCATCCGGGTTATAAAAGCCCACTTGCCACTCATCTTTGTTTGCTTCATCAAACATTTTAAATATATGGACTAGCGATGACGCATAATTTTCCTTTTTCCATTCCTTAAATTTCTCGTCATTCTCGATTCTATTTATGATCTCTTTAGCTTGCATATTACTAAAAAATGATTAATAATTTAAATAAGTTTGTTTTTCATGCAATAAAATGAAACTTAACCATATAACTTTAGTAGTAAAAGATATTGAGAAAAGTAAGTTGTTTTATAAGGAAAATTTGGGTTTTATCCCTGGTTTTGAGAGTGAAATTTCTGGCATGCAGTATTCAAAAGTTACCGGCCATGCAAACTTACGCTTAAAATTTACAGTATTAAAAATTCCAGGCTCTGATATTATTGTTGAACTTGCAGAGTTTCTAAATCCCAAACAGGATATTAACCACGATTTTCGTCATATTGCCTTCATGGTTGACGACGTTCACAGCATATATAAAAAGCTCAAAGCTAACCAGGTACAGACAGTATCAGAACCCGTGACAATTTCTGGCCAGGGCGCAGGTTTGGACGGCAAGACTTTTTTTTACTTAAAAGATTTGGACGGTAATCTGATTGAGATCTTCAACAAAAATCCTGATATCTATTCATCACAATGATTTCCAGAAAACAAAAAGAAAAGTTATACAGCCAGGGTTATCGGCTGGTAGGCAATCATTCAGCTGTTAAAGCCTGTTTATGGACCAAGAAATCCATAAAAGACGAGAATCACTGTTATAAGCAGGAATTCTATGATACTGTTTCACATCGTTGTGTTCAGATGACTCCTGCTTTGCATTGTTGTACTCATCGCTGTGTTTGGTGTTGGCGTGATATAGAATTTACTGTGCCAAAATGGACAGGGTCCATTGATGATCCAAAATTAATCGTTGATGGCTGTATTAAGTCAAATTCCAAATATCTTGAAGGGTTTGGCGGCAATAAAAAAACCAACCTAAAAAAGTATAAGGAAATCACAAGTCCCCAACAATTTGCAGTATCTCTGTCAGGCGAGCCAACGATGTACCCTAGACTGCCAGAATTGATAGTTGAGCTTCGCAAAAGAAAAATTAACCAGTTTTTAGTAACAAACGGCACCATGCCTGGAATGTTAAAAAAATTGTTAGATAAAAACTCCCAGCCAACCCAACTTTATATCACAGTTCCTGCTCCAGATAATACTACATATCAAAAAGTATGTAAGCCATTAATAAAAAATGGTTGGTCTAAGATTCTAAAATCTTTGTCATTATTAAAAGAATTTAAGAGAAACGTTATGCGTTTAACACTGGTAAAGGGTGTTAACATGCTGCACCCTCAAAAATACGCAGCATTAATTAAAAAATACAGGCCATTGTACGTTGAATGTAAAGCATACGTTTGGGTGGGGTTTTCAAGACAGCGTTTAAAACTTGATAATATGCCAACTTTTGACGATATCAAAGAATTTTCAGCTATTATCTCTATAGCTTCAGGTTACAAAATTATTAATGAGAAAAAAGAGTCAAGGGTTGTCTTATTAAAGCGGTTTAGCTAAACTCGGTTTGTATTTGGATGTTGCTTCTTACAATTGTTTTCTTTTGTATTATTGTTGCTCCTGTTGGTATTTTTTCTTGTTTTCCTGTGTATTTGCCGCTGACAAGCACATTTCCGTCAATAGCTAAAGATTGCAGATTTAAATCTTTGTTAAATGTATACGATAGATCATGCATTTTCCCGTCTAGCAAGCTGACTCCTTCGGTGCTGATTGTTGGCAGTCCGCCTGTTAGCCTTTTTTCTTTTGGATAATAAGCAATATCCAGTCCAGCTATTGTTTTAGATTTCAATAAAACCAGCATATCTGCGCTTTGTTCGCCAACTTTAAAGCTGGCCTCTGGAAATGCAAGGTTAAGTGTTACAGTTCCCTCTTTATCATTTGCAAAATCTCCTGTTGTCGGAAACTCAATTACTATTATTTCGTCTTTTACAACATTGCCCGTTATCGGATTTTGCGCAAAACTATATATTATAAGCCCGGCCAAAGCAATAACAAACCAAGCCAGATAATTTTTAGATTTCATGTTATCCACCTCTTAAATTTCCAGTATCTTACCATACGGCCCCGGATTAACAATGAGCGTTTTTCCAATTCTATCTTCTTTACCTGCATTTTCATGCAGGTGTCCTGAGATGACCAAGTCCGGCTTATTTTTCAGGATGAACTTTTTAATATTTTTATTGCCGCACGGTTCACCTGCAATATCATCAATTTTTGTTTTGTATGGTGGTGCATGCGTTACCAATATCACTTTTTTATATTTTTTGATGGATTTTTCAAACTTTTTTGCAATCTTATCAAACCGGGTATCTATTGTGGCAAACCCTCCGCCTCCATACCCTAAAAATAAATAATCTTCTATTGCATGGCTTTTTTCATGGATACATGTGATATTCTCGAATAACGAGCTTAGCACTTCCAGGTCATTTTCATCTTCATGATTACCATGGATTATTAGCACAGGCTTTTTAAGTTTGTTAAGTTTATCAAGCAAAATATCGTATTTATTCTCAAAGATTGTTAAGTCTCCTGCACAGACTATCAAATCTGCCTTTTTTGAAAGTTTTTTGATCTTTTCAAAGGCCTTTTTACTTTCATGCATATCCACAAACGCCAGTATCTTCATTAGTGTACTTAAATTTAATAAGGCTTTATATATATTTTGATTAGCACTTTAAAATGGTAACATTATGGTAAAATATTTATACTAGCACAAAACTTTGATTATTATGGCAGCAGGTGAGTTAAAATCCCAAGATCCAGCATTTATAGATTGTTTAAATACTACCGATGAAGTGAACATTCGCAGGGGTTTATTAACGCCATTTAACTACCATCAACCAAAAGGACAGTATCCATTTATTTCTTTGGAAGGTTTGTTTCCTCCATTTCGTAAAAGTCTTCGTGAACCTCAATTTTGGACACATTGTCATATTAGAGTCATTATAAACGGAACCTTTAGAGATTCATATAACACCTTGATGAATCTTGAAAGGGGCGAAGAAGTACGAAAGACAAGTATTGATGAATTAACTCAAGATCTTAGGATGGATGAAATAAAAGTGCAAGGCATAGATGGATATCAGTATGATGCTTCTCATAGATTTATAACACATCCTGAGTTTTCAGTGCTGGCTGAAATTTTAATGAGAACAGATAATGCATCAATCATCTCCAGATACGGATCTCAAAATCAATTTGCTTTGCATCATTATGGTGTCAAGATTCAACCGCAGAAAGATGCTGATGTAAGAAAGCTTATAAGCCAATTACCTGAAGATAAAAGGCCGGATTCAGGAAGTGAAGAATATCTTGCCTTAAAAAACAGGATGGCTAAAAAAGTGTATGACTTAATCGCATGGCCGTATAGGCGCGATGGCGGGACAAAAAGCATGGCAGCAGGCAGCATCTCCATTTTATCTACTGCTCCCAACTTAGTAGTTGATTTATTGCGTTCAAGCGGAGTCTATTCCAGGATTGAGGTTCCACATGAGGGTAAAATAAAAACAACCCATACATTTATTCAGCAGTTGTCACAATTTGATGCTCCACCTCCTGACGATTATCGATTAGGCAAGAAACACGATTGCGTTTTAGTTGCCTTCCAATATCAAAGAAATTCTCACCATTCCCTCGAATCTTGCTGGGTATCACTAGAAAAAGCATATTTTGTCAATCCACAAAATATTCATGCAGAGTTAATTCCCATAGTTGGTTTACCTACTGCTAAAAACAGGTGAATGTTTGGTTTGAATAGTCTATCACTTTTTCTGGAATCTCTTTTCAATGAATTAATTGGGTATAAACACAGGTTTATAGTTATTGCCAAGTTCCAAGATTTATTAAATTGTAATCACTATACAAGGGTAAATTAATGCAAAGTATTTTAAACAATACCTTTTTTTGCATTCTTTATGGTTTCAAAAAGTGTAGTCATACAACAGCAAAAAGAAAAAATTAACCGGATAAATCTTCGATTAAGAGAATCACTTTTAGTACACAAAGGAAATGTTTTAGAAATAGCAGAAGATCTAAGGATTAATGAAGATGTTGTTGAAAAACTTATTGACAAGTTCGGATTAAACATTGACAATTACCAATCTCTTTCTAAGCCAGTTGGTTTAGTTCAACCATCGATTAAAGCAATACGTCCAAATTTAGAAGATAGTATTTATCTAGTTCAACCATCAATTAAAGCAATATATCCCTATTTGAAGGATAGTATTTGTCCACCAACAGAAAATGATCTAAATGAATTAGGGTGGCGAAATCATTGGTTTGAAGGGATGGAAATCTGGGAAAAGGGTCCCGTACAAACCTATTCAACAGCACGTATTGTTGTAGATTATTCTAGTAATAGTAGTCATATTCTATTTTTTGAACTTTATGATTCAGATAATAAACCGATTGTTCTAAACTATGGCAGGCCAAAGATAGTTACGGCAATGATAGGAAAGCCCAATAATATCAGTGCAACAATCATCAGAAATCGAAGATGGGCATTTGGAGATGCTGAGATGTATTTATCGGATATTCTATTACAGGGTAAACAAAGAACAAAAGAATTAGAAACTTTTACAACGGGAAGGAGGGTTCTAGAAGCAAAATCCCTATTTAAAAGGTATCGTATTAAAGACGAAGCAAGTTTAGTTATGACAGCTTCGATGGGTCAACTTAGAACATATCTGTCAGGAGGAATTATTAGTCTTGATGACTTTTACAATATGGTAGAAGTAGTTAAGGAATATGACATACCAACTGATCAGATTCTAAAGTCCAGAAGTAGTTATAAGGGAGGATTAAATGTATCTAACTTTGCCCATTTTTTTCTTGACCAAGTATTGTATCACGATTCCACAAGTGATCCTAAACCATTAGATACAATAGTAAAAAAATACGGTCTATCAGACTGTCAATTTGACTTATTAAGCGATTTATGCCCATCATGCCAGTTACCAGTTTTTATTGACCGCAGTCTCTCTTCAGACAGATCAATTCAGAACCAAGTATATTCTAAATAACCCCATAATAATCTTCTAGCACAACCTTATCAACAGAATCCAGGTTTTTGACAATATAAAGCCTGCCCAGACCGATCTCCACAATTTTTTTGGCAAGTTTTTCGCCTTTTTTATCAAGTTTTACACCAATTAATGAGATAGTAATTCCATTTTCTCTGGCTTTTGACACTTCTTCCAGTGTTTCTTTTTCCGGGTCTTCTCCAATTGTTGGTAAAGCGTCAGTAAGTAAAATTAGATGTTTTGTAACTTTATCGTTAGGAAATAAGTCTACAGCTCTCCTAAGCGTTGTAGCAATATCTGTTTGTTTTGACGCTTTCACTCGTGTAATTCTATCCAGAAGATATGGGAAATCTGTTGAAGGCTCGATTGCTTCTTTTAGTTCTGACCCAAACACCATCAATCCTACTTTATCTTTTTCCTCGATTGCTTTGTACGCAAGCGCAATTCCTGCTTTTTTGCATGCCTCAAGCTTTTTTCCTTTCATGGATCCTGAAGCGTCAAGTGCGTATATTATATAGCATTGCCCTCTACTTTGCCGTTCGAACACATGCAGGTCTTTTTCATTTAACTGTTTATGATTTCTTCTGATAGCCAGTTTGATAGATTTTTTTATTGCTATGTCCCTGTACCTGTCCCCTCTTTTAAAGATGCGCGTACCAGCTTTCGACCCATGCACTGACCTTTTTTTATGGATCTTTTCACCAAAAATGCCTTTTGGTACCAGTTTGTCAAGTTCTTCAGTGTAGAGTATTAATGATGCAATTTTTACGCCTTTATCAGTTATAATTCCATCCTTATTTAATGCGCCGTCTTCTTTTAATTTCTTTATATTCTCATTAATATTTTTTTTAATTTCTTTTTGAAATTCCGGGATACGTATATTTTCATCTATGTATTTATCATCGTACCCTGACAATTCCCTGATTAGTGTTGGCCCGTACAGTTTTTTTGTTATCGAATAATTTTTCACCAGCTGTTCAAACATTAAATCTGGTGAAAAAGAATTAAGTCCGACGTTAAGCGCCTCTTTTATAAGTTTTCCCTCTTTAATAGTTTCCTTATCATTATCAAGAACTGACCGCATCAGTCTTTGTTCTTCAGGGTCTGATGCTAAACTGCCTTTTTTCTCTGTAATTTCTGCTAATTTTTTAATTTCCGTAGAACTGTCACCGTAAATCACCGCAGTCTGCATCAGTTTTTATTTTAGAAAATGAGTTCTGAACATAATCTTTTGGATCCTCTAAATATTTAACAGAAGATTTAAGGCTGATTCTATGGCTTAAGACAGAAATCACAGCATCGCGTATATCACACATATTAACACTTTTTCTTTTGTTGATTAATGCGTTTGCCTGCGCCCTTTCATATAGTCCAAGTGTTGCTCTTACGCTGGGCTTTTTATCAATTTTTTCATCTTCTCTTAAGTCTCTTACAAATTTGATTAATAAATCTAATAGTTGTTCTGAAAATTCAACATCCAGTTTTTTCCCCTTGTTTAGAACTACCCTTTTTTCAGTTTCCAGATTTTCCGGATATGACATATATATAACATCAAACCGATCCAGTAGAACATCGGACATTTTTTCAGTTGATGAATCTTCAGGATTCATAGTACCAATAAATATAAAATCCACATCAAAATCCACATCATAGCTTCCGATAGTAGCTTTTTTTTCTGATAACACCTGCAATAATGCATTCTGCAGTTTTTCCGGGCATCTGTTAATTTCATCAAAAAACAATATTCCATTGTCAGCTTTGAAAATTTTTCCTTTAGTAAAAGCTTCCAGGCTTAGAGGACCGTATTTAAGCGCTTTTATTGGGTCAATATCCCCAAGTAAATCTTCAGAAGTTAAATCAGGGCTACCCTGAATTCTCACAAAATTCTTTGTTTTTAAGACCGTAGCCAGGTTTTTAGCAAGTGTTGTTTTACCAACACCCGGCGGTCCGACGATTATTATATGCCTGTCTGTGATAAGGGCCGATTTCAACTGATCTTTTACTGTATTCTGCCCAAGGATATCTTTAAACAGATCTTTTTCAGTTAATAGTTTAATTAATTCTGTATTTGACATTTTTTTATTCAATTCAGAAAGGGGTTAATATTTATAAACCTTTTCAGGAATTATCCAAATTTATCTCTAATTGTATCTTTATATGGGGTTGTGTCAGTAAAAGCCTTAATTTCATTTTCTATTCCTGATATGGCTGTCAAATATGATTGTGAATAAGGTGTGGTGTCACCATCTCTATCAAATCTTCTCTCCGCATTACCAATCTCAGTTAACGCATGAGATATGAGCAAAATATAGTTTGTTTGATTTGCTGCCTTGTATAAATCTGCTTCAATTGCTGCAGCGCTCTTTGCAATTTCTCCAATTGTTTTATCGCCTTTATCACATTTTTTTCTAAATTGCTCTGTTTGTTTATGGCTATAATCATAAATTTGCTGTAAGCTTATACCTGTTTGTTTTACATCGTTCATTTTAGAGTAGTGTTAGTACTTGACTGATAGAAAGTATTTTATAGTATTCAATTCAGAATACTATTTTATGATAAAAAACAAATTATGTCCCAAGTGTCAAACGCATTCATTAGTAAAAAACGGATTGACATCTGCAAAGAAACAAAA
>JBDRFR010000053.1:0-3794 GCA_043818675.1 Nanobdellota archaeon | reverse complement strand
GTACATCTCTCTGTTTGAAGATGATTATACGCCAACTGCAAGTGATACTTATGCAGTCCCTGGATTTAACGAAACCACCGCTTATGATGAAGCAAACAGAGTAACATGGCAGGCTGGGGCAGTTGCAGCGGCTGAAGTATCTAATAGTGCTAACAAGGCTTCGTTTACCTTTAATGCAACTAAAAACATCTATGGTGGTGCTTTGGTAAGCTTTGCAACTAAGGATGATGTAGCGGAAGCAGGAGCCGTAATGTATGCGAGCGGAAGATTTGATTCAACCAAACCGGTTGATTCTGGCGATATTGTCAAAATCACAACTACAGTCGGATTAACTATTTCATAATGAAAGATAACGATAAAATAGACAAGATACTGAAAAAGCATCTTAAGCTTGATCCTATCAATAAAGACAGGACTATTGATGATCCATTTTTGTTGGCTGCAATTGGAATTGAGATAGAAGAAGACTTAGGAATTGATTTGCCAGATGATGAATTTATGAAAGCAAAAACTATTGGTGATATAAAAAGGATAGCAAAAAATGGCAATAAATAGCGGCAACATTAAATTTATTAAAGCAGATAAGACAATATTGAACATCCCCAAAAATATTTTTGATGATAATATAGATATTCTTCATAAAGATAGAAAGCATTATGTTAGGGATGATATGGATGCAATAATTGTTCCACTAAACAATAATATATAAAGGATAAAAAATGGCAGTAGACAGCGATAACCTTAATTTCTACGAGTGTTTGACGTGGACAGAAGGACTTACGCATGGAGGCGATATAAATCTTGCAAACAAGATTACAACAGACACTTTTGAAAATATCTTTGATAGTGTAACTGATGCACAGCGTATCGCAGGTGATACTGATTATAGAAAGATTTATATCCGGAATGATAATACAGGCGCTGGCTCAGATTGGCTTTATGTTAGATGTTGGATTTCGCAATTCACCCCATCATCAGATGATGAGATTTTTATCACTGCTGAAGGCGACAACGCTGATACTGAAGCTGATGCAGATGATTATGTAACATGGGTACAACCTGATGCTATCGATCATGTAGATGTACTTAATTTAGGGGATTTGGCATCTCTCGATTATCATCATGTATGGATTAAGCGGGTAGTTGGGGCATCAAGTGCAAAATATCCATCAAATAGTTTTATTCTTGGATTCAGGTCGGCAAGTTAAATGCTAAAACGGAAAACCAAAAAGATTAAAGAATATGCTGATGCCAGGAAAGCATTAAAACAGCATGACCATAAGATTTTAGGATTACATCCTCTTATCAATGGGTCATCTGTTGAATTAAAAGATGGTGAGTGGCGATTAAATATTTTTGCCATAGCTAAACATCTATCTTTCAGGTTCTTTGAAAAAATAGAAGTTGATGGAATGCCTGTTAAGGTAAAGGTTGTTGGAGAAATTACATCTGTAGCATATAGAACAGAAAAACAACGACCTGCCCCTGGTGGTGTTAGCGTTGGTCATTATTTAATCACAGCAGGCACAATTGGCACAGTAATTTATCAAGCAAATGAACCAGCTAAAGCATATATATTATCAAATAATCATGTTTTAGCAAACTCCAACGTTGCCAACATTGGCGATCCTATATTGCAACCAGGACCACATGATGGTGGCGAACTAGTCACAGATCAAATAGCTACATTAACAGATTTTGAGCCACTAGATTTTATTGGAGGTATAAATTATATAGATGCTGCGATTGCTCAAGCTGATAGTTATGATGATTTGTCTATGGAAATTTATGAAATAACTAATTGGATAGGAGCAATTGAGGATGCAGTTGTTTCACAAACAGTAGAAAAATCTGGAAGGACTTCTGCAATTACCGAGGGGACTATAACTGAATTTTCCGGCGAAATCGTAGTAAATTATAATATAGGTATTGCAATCTTTGATGACCAAATAGTAACTGGGCCAATATTATCTCCTGGCGATTCTGGGTCTTTATTAATTAATAAGGCAACTGGGAAGGCTGTTGGTTTAGGGTTCGCTGCTGGTGGAGGTTTGGCCGTTCATAATAGGATGACTTTAATAGTAGATAGGTTTAATTTGAAGTTTTTCCCAGATCGCGTTGAAACATCGATTAAAGGACTTTATGATATTATTTCTACAGAAAAATATCTTAAGGGTAACTACAATATTGATCAATGGGAAAAAGAACTAAAAGCCAGGTATTATATTAAAGGAACAAATTCAGAAATAGACCCATATCCAGTAACCGATATATATCAGTTGCAACATATTGGAGATGTTGGTGAATACCCAGCAACATATTATAGGCTTAATGGGACTATTGAGGCGGCTGAAACATTAACATGGAATAATAGGGCAGGCTTTATACCATTAATTATCAATAGTTATATTCATTTTAATGGTAATTATAATGAAATAAGAGACTTATATGTAAATAGGCCGGAAGAGGATTATGGTGGATTATTTGGGAATTTACCATATTCACCAGGAAGAATAATAAAAAATGTCTGGTTAAGAGATATAATAATAACGGCTAAAAATTATGTAGGTGGGCTATGCGCGAATACAAGAGGTCGTACAATTACAAATTGTCATTTTAGTGGTACAATAACAGGAATAGACGAAGTTGGAGGTATATGCGGAGAATTATATTATGGAGAGCTAAGAAGATGTTCATCTATTGGTAATATTTATGGGAAAAGTAAAGTTGGAGGATTAATTGGGAATGCAATAACAACATCATTTTATGATTCTTATGCATCAGCTAATGTATTTGAGCATCCTGACTATATAGGACTTACTAATTATCATGGTGGTCTTGTTGGTAATCCAAGTATGCTTGTACAACATTGTTATGCAGATGGACTCGTAGAAAAAACAACGGGAACTGTAGGAGGACTATCTTATAATGCTCCGACAGCAGACAACCACAATTACTGGGACACAGAAAAAACAGGACAAGCAACAAGTGGAGCCGGTGAAGGCAAAACAACAGTCAATATGAGAAAACAAGCCACGTTTGTTGAATGGGATTTTGTAAACACATGGTATATTATAGAAACTGTTACAGCACCACTTCTTAGGCAGGATTATTGGTTACTTGAACACCAAGAAGATTCTGAGGCAACTGATACTTTTTTTGCAGTCAAATTAACTGACCACATGCAAGAGTATGCTGAAGCTACATTGTTACAAGAGTTTGTATCTCTTACAGATATAATGCCTGGGATATCAGAAGCAACCGATGATTGGCACAACCAAGTCAATATTAGTACGAGTTTACCAGCGATATGTGAAGCAACAGACGTACATGAAGCCAATGTAATTGCTGGCAGGAACTTTGATTCAACTTCAGATGCAACTGATGAATTTGAAGCAGTTAATTGGAGCAAGTGGTTAATTGAAAACAAATATTATTCTAAACAATACACTTTTGTCCTTACCGGTTATCAAGACAATCTTTCTGATCTAACTTTACCAATTTCATCATGCCAAGGCAGATTAAGAACTGATGCTGAAACATATATAGCTGTAACATTGCCTGCTGAATCAGATACTATAACAGGGATAAATTTACGGCCAAATGGAGAGATAGTAGTTTCAATGCAATTTGTATTCCGTGGAGAGACAATCTATGACCAAGAAATAGGCAGGGTTGATCTTGAAGATATTAGAATTGACGAGGGAAGTGTTAATAGATCAATAACTTTAAGCGGACATAGCACTTATTCTTATTTTCAACAGATTGTCAATCTAAGCAACCCCATGATCAGA
>JBDRFR010000052.1:0-14652 GCA_043818675.1 Nanobdellota archaeon | reverse complement strand
GAAAAAATTATTGGATGTTTAAGGTCAGAACAAGGATTTAGGACAACAGAGATAATGATGAGTTTGTTTGGCACATGGGATTTAAGAAATATCAATCCATATGAGCAGTTAAAAGCTATCGTCTAGGAGTTAATACGTACTGTTTTTTATGGTGTATCAGTGTATTTACTGCTAAGTTTTGTACTGATTCTGTTAGTTAGCCTGTATGTGTAGACTATGATTTTATAACTCAGACCGATGACATTAGCCTTCGGTCTGAGAAATTTCGCCATAAATGGAGTGGTATTAGTTTGAAATGCATTTCTAACTCTTATCAAAGTGATTTTTCCAACAATTAATTCATAAATAAGGGGCATAAATTTGAAATTGAGACAATCTAATTATTCTTAAGAACTGAGCACTTCCTGAATGATTGTAGTTTATTTAAAGCCCTTATTCTGTTCATCATTGGCTATTGATTCACAATCATCGCAATAATTCTTCTTAGATTCAGCCTTACTCACAACAAATCTTTTTTTGCACCTTCTACAAAACTTGACTATTTTGTAATCTACCATTTGTTATTACCCTACCGTTTTTGGAATCTTCTTTTCCTACTGTCCACCTTATTGTTTTCAATGTTAGCTGACCCGCAGTTTTTACAAACTGTTGAGGTTGTAGACTTTGATTTTTTACCGTGTGAATAATTTCTTCTCGTTTTAATCTGTGTGCTTTTACAGTCTTTGCAATTCATTTTAATTCATAATTTTAGTTCAAAACCTTTGTGGCCTGCGTTTTGCAAAACAAGACCTGCAATAAACCGGCTTCCCTTCGGACGGTTTAAAAGGAACTTCACATTCAGATGCACATTCAGCGCAAGTTGCTTTATGCAATTCCCTAGTTGGTGTATAAGACTGCTTTGACCTAAATTCTTTTCCAGAGTCGCCACCGTATTTATTTGAACCAAAATCCCTCCTATTTCTTTTACCATTCATTTTAACCTCATATTGCAGAAACAACCTAACAAATTTGTTTTTTAAAAAAAAAACTGACAAATAGTCAAAAAGTTCCTACATATTCTGAAGGGAGGGTTTCTTTTTAAATGCTTCTATTTATGTCGTTGTTTAAAGGGTAAGATACTGATATTTGAAAGAAACTAGAAAATTAAAATATCGTATGTCTGATCAAATAATAAATTCTCTTGAAGATGTTTATTATTCTTACATAAGTTATTTTTAATATATTCCTCTCAGCTATTGCTACAAGAAAGTGAGCAACATCTTTTGGAGATAACATTTCCGCCCTGTTTGGTTTCTTGTTGTACGCATCAAAGAATTCTGTGTCGACTTTGTAAGGATGTATGGTAGACACTTTAATACCATGTTGTCTTAGTTCCCATTTTATAGAACTTTTAAATGATGTAACAGCATGTTTTGTACAACAATATCCACTATAACCTGGAATGTTAAATAATCCTGCTAATGAGGAAATAGTAATGATATGACCTTTAATTTTTTCCCTCATCATCATTTTACTTGCTTGCTTTGTGCACAAGAAAACGTTAGTGAGATTAGTGTGAATTGTTGAGATCCATTCATCGCAACTGATCAGGTGAAATTTAGACTTAAGTCCTTTACCAACATTGTTAATTAAGATATCCACTCTGCCAAATTTTTTTTCGGTTTCTTTAAATAGATTGATCACATCCTTTTCTTGGGTGACATCGGTTCTTATAGGCATACAATTTTTGTTAAATGTAGAGATAAAGTTATGTAATTCCTGCAATTTTTCCAGCCTTCTTGCTGCTAGAACAACTTTCGCACCTTTTTCTGCAAATTCTATCGCAGCTGCTTTTCCAATTCCGCTGCTTGCGCCGGTTATTACAACAACTTTATTTTTCAAACATATCATTTTTGTTCATCCAATCAATAGTATCTTTTATTGTTTGTTCAAAAGATATTTTTGGTCTCCAATTAAACCTGGTTTTAGCCTTATTATTACTAAAATATCTAAATTTGAATGCTGAATCTATATTATCTGCTGTCAATTCCAATTTATTTTTAGAGATTCTTTCCATGAAAAGAAGTAATCCAAACATAATGGGGTTTAAAATCCTAGGTAATTGATGATTGGGCGGTATCACAGATAGTTGTTTTGCAATTCGTTTATTTATATCCAAAAATTCCAGATTATAACCTGATAATAAATAATGCCCATCAGTAATTTTGTTCTTTATAGCTTTTATAATGCCTTTTGAAACATCTCTTACGTCTACTATATTTGTACCGCCTGGCATATTAAATGGGATTTTCCCATATTTGATCGCTTTAATTAATCGTACAGAATTAGTAACGTCTCCAGGCCCAAACATTAGCCCAGGATAAAGAATTAATGAATTAACCTTTGATCCTTTGTTAACAGCAACATCAGCTAGGTGTTTTGTTAACATATAATACTTCCTTTTTGATTCAGCTATTCCCCAATTAAATTTAAATTCTTCATCTATGGGATTATTCTGGTCATCATTATAGCCTAACGCCGCAACAGAACTTATATGAACCAAATTACTTATTTTATTTTCGTTAGCAGCCCTAACTACATTTTTTGTACCACAAACATTTACTTTCTCAAGCAAATCTTTATCTTTAAGTGAAAAAGATACAATTCCTGCTAAGTGTATTACAGTATCAATATTCTTAAAATCGTCTTTAATGGAATTATAATTGCAGATGTCTTTATTTAGCAGTATCTCAACTCGTGCATTTTTCTTATGATTGAAAATGGCCATACTATTTGATTTCAAATCTATGATTTTAATAAAAATATCAGAAAACTCCTTAAGCAGATCATTTACTAAGTATTGTCCTAAGAATCCGCATCCTCCGGTTATAAGTACAGTTTTTTTATCCATATAAAATGATGTAGAGTCACCTTATTTATATATTTCTTTTTTTTGATGGGTGTATTTTTTGTATCTGGTAGAAAAACAGTCGCATATATTGACAGAATCTAGTTTATGGGTGTTCCACTTATTGATTGGAATTTATCCACATTACTTATAGCTATTTGAAATAAGATTTTCTAACTTATACGCTCACATATATAACTTAGACAGATTGCTTATCCTCAACCTAAAGGTTGGCATATTAGCCTTTGGTCTGAGTAATTGGAAATTTCGCTATAAATGGCGCGGCATCAAATCTCTGAAAATGAAATTTCCAATAAAAAAACCAAATGAACTTAGCCATTTAAAATTATCATCTATAAACATATAGCCCTATCCCATTCAGGACAGTCTCTTCATCTTTAATAGCAGGGAATTGCTTACAACACTCACAGAACTCATCGCCATTGCTGCTCCGGCAATCATCGGATTTAACAGCCACCCTGTAAATGGATACAGTACGCCTGCTGCTATAGGGATGCCAAGAATATTGTAAAACAAAGCCCAAAACATATTTTGCTTTATTTTAGCCATAGTCATCCTGCTTAATTTAATTGACATAACAACATCCATAAGATCATCTTTCATTAAAACCATATCTCCTGTTTCCATAGCAACATCAGTGCCTGAACCCATAGCTATTCCCACATCTGCCTGTGCTAATGCAGGAGCATCATTAATTCCGTCGCCGACCATTCCAACAAAACCTTTTTTCTGCAGTTTCTTGACATAGTTTACTTTGTCTTCAGGCAATACTTCAGCAAAATAATGGTTTATACCTGCCTGCTTAGCGATTGCTTTTGCAGTGCCCTTATTATCTCCTGTTATCAGATATACCCCTATCTTTAAGTTTTGGAGCTGTTTAACTGCGTTGTACGATGTCTCTTTTACCGTGTCTGCAACTGCAATCAGTCCAAGCAGCTTGCTTGAGTCGGCAACTAACATTACAGTCTTTCCTTCATCCTCCAGATTCATTATTTCGGATTTATGTTTACTCCAATTAATCTTATTATCTTGCATAAGTTTCCTGTTTCCAAGATAATATTTATTATTACCGATAGATGCAGTTATTCCATGTCCTGCAATTGATTTGAAACCTTTAACTTTTTTGAAAGGAAATTTTTTAGCTTTACGTACTATTGCATCTGCCAGAGGATGTTCGCTTCCCTTCTCAAGCGAACCTGCAAGAACAAGAATGGAATCCTTGTTTAGCTTATTTAAAGGGATTATGTTTGTTACTTCGGGTTTTCCTTTTGTAATAGTGCCTGTTTTATCCAGAATAATATTTTTTATTTTGTGGGCTGATTCCAAAGCTTCTCCGCCTTTTATTAAAATTCCGTTTTTTGCGCCTTTTCCAGTGCCCACCATTATGGCTGTGGGTGTTGCTAAGCCAAGAGCGCAAGGGCATGCAATAACTAATACTGCAACAGCAGCAACTAAGGCAAACTCAGGACCCATAGCAAAAAACCAGCTGATAAAAGTGATAAGTGCGATAATTAAAACAGCTGGGACAAAATAGGCTGAAACAGAATCAGCAAAACTTTGTATTGGCGCTTTGCTTCCCTGGGCGTCTTCGATGAGCTTTATTATTTGAAAAAGTGTTGTGTTAGCGCCGACTTTTGTTGCCCTGAAAACAAAACTACCATGTTTGTTTATAGTTGCGCCGATAATCAAATCCCCCTTGTTTTTTTCAACAGGAATGCTTTCTCCTGTTACCATACTCTCATCGATAGCGGAATGGCCGTCAATAATAATCCCGTCAACAGGTATTTTTTCCCCGGGCTTTACGATAATCTTATCTCCAACGATAACCTCATCAACTTTAATCCTGGTTTCCCTACCTTTTCTTATCACAACTGCAGTCTTTGGTTTTATTCCGATAAGTTTTTTTATTGCTTCACTGGTCTTCCCTTTTGCTTTGGCCTCCAATAATCTTCCAAACATAACTATGGTGATTAGTACGGCGCTTGCTTCAAAATATACATGCCCCTGGCCGCCAAGAATAACGTATACACTATAAAAATAAGCAGCAGAAGTTCCCATGACAATTAAGGTATCCATGTTAGCGCTTTTACTTTTTAAGGATGTAAAAGCGCTCCTGTACATAGGTAATGCGATTATAAATTGCACTGGTGTTGCTAAAATCAACATAATGATGTCCTGATAAGGGACAGGATTTTTCATGTAAAACATTCCAAGGATAAAAACAGGCGCTGCAAAAAAAAGGCTGATTAAAAATGACCTCCTAAGCAGCAAATATTCTTTATTTCCTGGAAAATGAGGATGGTCTCCAGTTGCGATTGCTGCACCATAACCTTTACTTTGAATAACACCTACTAGAACAGTTTCCGTAGTTTTACGATCGTCGTATTCGATAGTTGCAATGTTTGTGGTAAGGTTGACATTTGCATTTTTCACACCTTCTACCTTATTAAGTGATTTGGTAATAAGGGTTGAACAGCTAGCGCAATGCATCCCACTAACATCAATATTTGTTTTTTTCATTTTTATTCTGCGTAAGAACACCCTGATAACCTTGCAAGTGTTTCAATAGATTGTTCTCCAGGATAATTTTGGTTATTGATTTTCCATGTAGGGTATCCTTTAATATCTGCTTCATCACATCCGGATTTAGCCTGATCGCAATCAATAAAATCTATATATTGGAATGAGCTGCCAAACAATTTTTTCTGGTTTTGACAATGGCTGCACCAGTCAGTACCGTACATTATCACTCCCTTCCCTGTAAGGCATTGAGCTAATGCATCTGTTGCTGATACTGATTTAGAGTTTACAGAGTCATCCGGAAGATTATTATCCTGGCTGCAGCCTGCTAAGAATACAAAAAAGATTATTAAAATGGATAATCCAAACCAGGAGTTATTTTTATTAACCATCTTAAGCACCTCCGCAACCACAGCTTCCGCCTGTTGCAGCTCCACAACCAGGTGATCCACAGCTTCCACCACAGCTTCCTTTTGGCTGCTCTGGAATTTGATCAATTGCGTTTGAAACTTCAGCAGGATTGGAAATATCATCCATTACAATGAAAGTACCAGGAATCATCCCCATCCAGCAGCTCCATCTGACAACACCTTCTTCAGTAGGCGTGAATTCAATCACCTGCTCACCCTGCTTAATATCAAACTCCAGACCATATTTTGGCACTTGGATTGCATTATTGCATCCGGTAATTTCTTTTCCATCAATAATCCATTTAACAGGGACACCTTTTTTCAACACAAATTCATCAGGACTCCATCCATTCCTATTTACTTCCATCCTGATCTCCTGAAATCCATTGCTAACAACAGGTTCGTTCACATCTCCTTTAGCTGCAAAAGCTGTGACTGAAGTTAAATCATATCCTGATCCAGTCAAAACAAGGCCGTTATTGAACATCACCAGGCCAAGCAGGATAATTATTGCTCCTGAAGCTTTTAAGATCTTATGCGTAACTTTTCCGGACATAAAACTTGCAAAGTATCCAAAACCAAGCATTGCAGGTAATGTCCCAAGACCAAAAACTAACAATAGTTTTGCTCCATGAATAAAACTTCCTGTCCCGGCAGCCATGATGTATATTGCCTGCAAAGGTCCGCAAGCAATCATAAGCCCGTTTAACAAACCAATCGTAAGAGGACTGGAGTGTTTTGAGTTTTTACCGATAAATGTTGTAATAAATTTTGGTGTTTTGAATTGTATCTTTCTTAAGATAGGAAATATGTTTAGCATTTTAAGCCCAAACAGCACAAGGAATAACCCTGCAACTAAACCAACTACTCCCCTCATCGTAGGAGTAAATGCGATAAATGAGCCAAGCAGTCCAAACATTGCCCCGATAATAGTGTATGAAAGCGTTTTTCCAAGCCCATACATTAGATGGGATTTATAAGACTTTGTCCCGTCAACAGCATGTTTTGCAGTATAACTTACAACAAATCCTCCGCACATCCCAATACAATGCAATCCAGTGATCAGCCCAACAACAAATAGTAAACCATAACCGATGTTTTCACTTATGCTGGGCAGTTGAATGCCGTCAACAAAATTAAATATAAAATATCCGATAACAGCCAAACCAATCAAGGCAAAAACCCAGCCAAATGTATTGCTGGATTTATGCTTTTTTAGTATAAAACATTTATAATTCTTCTCTTCAATTTTATATAATATTGTGTCGATGTCTGTCATTTGATCGTCAAAAGTAACATTGCCAGTTTCACTAGAATAATCAAAAGTTATTTCTTTTACTCCTTGCACCTTAAGCGCCTGCTTTTCAATAATTATTGCACAACTCTCACATGTTGTGCCTTCTGCTATAAAACTTTTTGTTATGATCATTTTGGTCAAACCTCATACCCTTCTTTTTTTATAATAGACTTTAGCTGATCTATTCCAACAATCTTTTCATCAAATGTAACTGTCACATTGTTATGCGAAACGTAAACTTTCTTAACACCCTCTTGATCTTCCAAGGCGTCTTTTATGAGCATCTCGCAGCTTTTACAATGCATGCCATTAACGTTTATTTTTTCCATTATGAATTCACCTTAAAAGTGTATAATTAGGACTTTTATATATACCCTTCCCCAAAAAATACCAGCCTAAAACTGGCCGAAACCCCGAAATTATTGTCCCATAACGTTTAAAACCGCTTTATTAGATATATCTCTTTAGTCTTTCCTGCAGGTTTTCTGCTTATTATCTTTTTCTCTTCAAGTCCTTTTAAAATTAGTGATAATGCTGTTTTGGAGTTATTAGTCCGAAACCTTAATGTGGATTGTTTTATTCCCTCCTGGTCCTTTATTGCCTTTAGCACATTTTGTTCTTCAGCGCTAAATCCTGCAAGATAGGCATTAAATTCATCTTTATCTCTTTCCTGTTTCTTGGCTGATTCCAAAGCGCCTGAAATTTTTATCTGATGTTGAGTAATCATCTCCTGGGTTTTGTCAAAAACACTCAAATAAATACCAAATAAAAACAATGCTCCTGCCATTGCCCAGCCAAAAATATACAGGGGAAGGTCTTTTTTGTGCAAACACGTGCCGTCTTCCAAGTAACAGGTTCCTTCTTTTGCCATATATTCCTGCGTGAATGCTTCATTATTAGCCTGGACAATAAAAACAAAACTGCCTATTAGAATTGAGACGATCAATAATATTATTCCAATATGTTTTTGATCCATAGTTAAAGTATTAATCTGCTAATATTTAAATTCGTTGTTTTTCCCCATTTATTCCGATTACCTGCTTAATAATAGGTATTTTCTTAGCTGATGCCTTTACAGAAGCTTCAACTGCACTGTACAGTCCTAAACAACACGGAACTTCCATAATAGCAACAGTAACTGACTTAACATTATTTTGTCTGAAAATTTCAGTCAATTTTTCCTTATAAGCTTCAATATCGTCAAGTTTAGGACATCCTATGGCTAGACTTTTACCATGCAATAAATTGCTATGAAAATTTGGGTCTGCAAACCCTACACAATCAGCTGCCACCAATAGGTCTGAGTTATCAAAGAACGGCGCATGAGTGAGCAGTAAATTCAATTGCACTGGCCATTGCCTTAATGTACTTGCCTGCCTGGTATTATGTCTAATATCATTTTTCGGATTAGGTTTGCTCTTCGCTGTTTCAGGACAGCCACAGGATATTTTTTCTTTTTCTACAGAAATTCCTTTTTCATTTAGATATAGGACCACCTCTTCATAAAATTTTATTGCCCCATGTTCCTTTAAATGGTTTAAATGAGCTTTTATGGTATTTAACCCCTTTGGAACAATGTTTTCTTTCATCACTTTGCGTTCATCATAATCTTTTGCTTCACGCTCGATAATCTTTATTGCTCCTGTTGGACAATGACCAATACAGGCACCAAGCCCGTCACAAAATAAATCACTTATAAGACGGGCTTTCCCGTCGATTATTTGCAGCGCTCCCTCATGGCACTTTGGAATACAATCTCCGCAGCCAGTACATTTACTTTCGTCAATCTCAATTATTTTTCTTTTGGCCATTTTCCCACCTTTTTAATTGTTTAGTATTTTTTTCCTATTCAAAATACCGCTATTCATAAACTAGTCAATATTTTGATTGTATTAGAGCTGAAAAAACATATCTAAGTTTTTGTTCGGTCAACATTTCATACACATATTTTAACATTAATTCACTGCATCTTTATTGACCAATAAACTTCTTCCTTTTCTTTGTCCGTTATAACTTTGTCAAGCTCTGGATAGAGCAGACGATTTTCCATGTTTTTATGCCTTTCCAGCAAAGCATACAACTCCAAGATACCAACGGCGTATATTTTTTTAACGGCAGCCTCTATTTTTTTAAGTATTTCTAAGATATTTGAATGCTCTTTTCCGACTGTTTGTAAAACAGGAATAATTTCGCCTGTCTTATACTTGTATCTGGAATATAACAACTCCTCTTCTACAAAATGCTTTTCTAATGCTTTTTTCAGATTATTAAAATTATGTTTTGTTTTTTTGCCCGTAAATATATCTAATAATTCTGTAATCCTATTATGATCCTCCACAAAAAGATTAATTATGTTATATGCCTGCATGATTATCACTTCATTTAGTATCTTATATATACTAAGTAGTAAAACAATACTTATATAAATATGTGATAGTATCCTAATAGATACCAGGATGTGAAAATGCACAACGATTGCACTGTATTCAAAACAACTGACTTCATAGGTAAAAAATGGACACTTTTAATCCTATTTGAGTTATATAAAGGAAGAGATGTAAAACGTTATGGTGAACTTAAAAAAGCATTGCTAAACATAACTCCAAAAATACTTTCTGTTCGCCTAAAAGAATTGGAGAGCCAAGGTTTAATTAATAAACAGATTGATACGAAAGAGTTTCCGGTAAAAACTTTTTATTCGTTAACAGAATCAGGTAAAGATTTCTTTAGAGTAATACTGGAAATTAAAAAGTGGGGACTTAAATGGAAAATAAGAAATGATGCCTGTTCAAAATTAAATTGTAAGTACTGCAGTCTATAATGTGCTTTTAGAGGATAAATAATCATCCTTGAGTCACTCCAATTTTACATTTTCTAATGGCCGTGCGCAGGGCTATATAATGTAACCAAAGCTATTATTCCAATACCTAGTAGTATCGCTAAAATATGAAGAATTGTATCATGAATCTTGCATTGCCGATGCAGTTGTGGAACTAAATTTGAAGCAGCAATATAAATAAAGTTGCCGGCGGCAAATGGGATTATAAATTCAGTAAACCCATCCAATTTTCCCACGAGCATAATGCCAATCAATGTGCCGATTATTGCAGTAAATGCTGACAGAAAATTAAACAACAATGCCTTTTTTTTGGACATTCCGGAATAGAGTAAAACACCAAAATCAGCTATCTCCTGAGGTATTTCATGAAATATGATTGATATTGTTGCTGTAATTCCCAGAGTTATGTTAACTGCATAACTTCCGGCTATAACCAATCCATCGATAAAATTGTGGATACCGTCCCCAATCAGGTTAATTGGCGCAAGATTATACGCATGTCCGTGCCCACAATCCCCCTCTTCACATTTTTTACTATGGTGGTAGTGAACAAGCTTCTCAAGGATAAACATCAACAAAAATCCAAACAATATATTAAATGCTAATCCTATGCTGTAATCATGCGAAAATAATTCAGGCAGAAATTCCATAAATACTGTGCTAAGTAAAACGCCAACTGATACACTCAGCAAAAAGAGCAATAGCTTATTTGAAATTTTTTTCATCAAAAGTAGCGGTATAGCAACAACCACTGAAATAAGCGATATAATGATAATGCTGGGTAATGCGTATAGTATCTCCATAAAATGAGATATATGCAATATATTTATAAATGTTAATGATTCCCATTATCAATAAGACTGATTTGGAGGTGCTAAATGCCGCGTAAATCAAGAAACACTAAACAAAAGGAGATCATTAATAATGAAATAGAAAAAATAAATGATTTCTTTACAGCAGAAGAGCTGCATAAAAAAGTGATAAATAAGGATATAGGGCTTGCTACCATCTATAGATATATGAAAGAACTTAGAAGAAAAAAGCAAATTCATTCATATACATGCGATAATAAACTGTTGTACTCCAAAAATGCAAAAAGCCACTGTCATTTTATATGTGAAGAAACTGGAAGAATAGTGCATTTTGATGTTGATTCACTTGATTTTCTAAAGAATAAGATACCTGGATCAATAAGAAGTTTCCAAATTGAAGTAAAAGGGGTATGTAAGGAGTGTTTGAAGTGAAGTTGTGTTTTCTAAACACAAGGGATCTACTGCATTAATTAATAAATTTGTAGTTAACAATAAAAAAGTTTATAAACATAATAAGGTAAAGCAGTATTATGGATTCTAAAAGACTTGCAGAATACTCTATAATATTTGTTGGGGCTGTTATTATTATGTTTCTATTAAGGCAGTTCCAGAGTTTTATGAGGCCGCTTTCAATTGCGCTGATTATATCATTCTTGTTTACACCAGTATATAGACTATCAAATACAAAAAGGATTATGTACTATGCAAAAATGGGCATCATAATAATACTTGCAATAGGATTATTAGCAGGCATGGGATCGATGATGTTTTCAGGCGCTACTAAGATTATAGAAAGTAATTCGCCGGAAACATTTCAGGAAAAAATTATGTCAGCATCTTATTCCATAGCAGGATACGAGATGAGATTATCGAAAATTGCTGATGTTGATAAGATGGTGGTTTTTGTTGGAAATGTTGTAAAGTATACAATAAATTCCATCAGAAATTTTTTATCAGAAATCTTTTTAGTGATTATCTTTTTAGCTTTTTTATTACCAAGCATAAATGTATGGATCAAAAATATAACTGCTAAGATGAAACCATGCCGTAGAAAAAGGTTTTATAAAACACTGGAGGATATGGAAACAGGCGTGAGAGATTACCTAAAAATAAAAACAATCATTAGTCTGGGAACAGGATTAATAAGCCTTTTGGTACTTTTACTTTTTGATGCTAAATTACCGTTTATATTAGCATCATTAATATTTGCCTTAAATTATATACCTAATGTAGGATCAATAATTGCTGTTTGCCTTGCCTTAATTGTGCAGATACCAAGTATAGGATTAGGGTTTGTTGGCTTGGCAGTATGCCTGATACTAGTGCAGATCATTTTTGCTAATTTTCTAGAACCTAAGCTGATGGGTAAATCTCTGAAACTATCACCGTTAACAGTCATTTTGAGCCTTTTTTTCTGGGGAGCAGTGTGGGGGATTGGTGGAATGCTGTTTTCTGTGCCGTTTACACTAGCAATAAAAATACTTTTACAGCATAAAGGATCAAAGATAACCAAATTTTTATAATCGTAATCTAATACCTTTTTCTTGTGTTAAAACTTCTCCGCTGTTCAGGCTCAGACCTAACAGTAAATATTCTTTTAAGGAATGGCTTTTCCAGCTTTTCAATATTAAAAGATCGATAGTCTGTAAGAATCCTTGAGAAGCTGTCATAGTCCTGCTCACTTAGCAGATTTATCACTATGCCTGACTCACCAGCTCTTGCTGTACGTCCAATCCTGTGCACGTAATCTACCGGATCTTTTGGAATTTCGTAATTATAAATATGTGATACATTATCAATATGAAGTCCGCGTGCTGCAACATCAGTACAGACAAGTATTCCAAATTTTGCCTTATTGAAAA
This sequence comes from Nanobdellota archaeon, assembly GCA_043818675.1. GTDB lineage: Archaea > Nanobdellota > Nanobdellia > Woesearchaeales > DATDXC01 > JBDRFR01. The sequence goes on along the minus strand of JBDRFR010000052.1, from coordinate 2,004 downwards.
GTTCCATAGTTTTACCCCTTTTATTTTGTGTTAAGCCACCATGGATTGCGACAGCATCAATTTTGTTTGCTTTAAGGTTTTTAACGACAAAATCTGTGGTTCTTCTGGTATTGCAGAATACCATAGCAAGGCCTGAATTTTCACTTTGTGCTAAGTGGACTAATAGGGATAGTTTCATATTTTTTGGGATATTGTAATAAACTTGTTTAAGTTTTGCAGGATCCACATGATTCTTAGCAGAAACATTTATCGGTTCAAACATATGTCGGTTAGCAAGGCTTTTAATTCTGCTGGAAATTGTCGCAGAAAAGAACATTGTCTGCCGTTTTTTTGGACATGCAGTAATAATTTTCTCAACATCGTCCATAAACCCCATGTCAAACATTCTGTCAGCCTCGTCCATAACTAAAATTTTAATTCTGGATAAATCAATCGTCCGCCTTGTTAAATGATCAAGCAATCTGCCAGGAGTTGCAACAACAACATTTGCTTTTTTCAGACTATCAAATTGCGGGTTTATTGCAACACCGCCATAAATTGCTGTGATTTTTAAAGCTTTATCAATAGAAAGTTTTCTTAATGACCCTTTAACCTGTTCTGCAAGTTCCCGTGTTGGTGTAAGAATCAAAGCCTGTAAACCATTATTAGGAATAACGTGCTGCACAATACCGCAGCCAAAAGCAAGAGTTTTGCCTGAACCTGTAGCAGATTCACCGACAACATCTTTACAGTTAATAATATGCGGGATTGACTTTTCCTGAATTGTTGTAGGATTATCAAAACCTAATTTCTTAATGGCGCTTAATAAATTACCACTTAAACCTAAATCTTCAAATACATTCATCTTTATACCTCGTTAGTTTTTAATAGCACTTCTTTAGAAAAAGCGAAATGTTGAATACAAGTGCTCTCTCGTTAATAGTAATGCTTTCAATGTGGGAAATGGACTCTAGTATATAAATGTTTCTATTAACTACTATTTTGTGACAAAATAGATGGATTTATTAAGGCATTATATAATACCATTAAAAATGGAAAAACTAGTAGCTGCAGGTTTTATTCAAAAAGAGACAACGCTTATCCTATTTGGTTCGATTTCCGAAATGGTCAGCAATTTTATTTTACCGGAACCTGATTTCCTGGAAAGAGTTGTTGTTGTAGCAATTGAAAGATTACCCCAGTTTGGTGGTTATATGCCCTGGGGCGCTGTTGCAAAATTTCTGCATCCTACTGAACCAGGTAGAGACATAGAATATTTTGCATCAACCAGAAATTTTTATGAAGGTAAACTCATAGCTGCCAGTTATCTTGACCAAGCCCGAACAGAAGGTTTTACACATATATATGCTGATTATTTTTCTATGGTTGAACACTGATATTTGCTCTGACCAACGTGGCATTCATAAAAATATCCGGAAGTGATGCAAGATAAATCACCGTTAAAAAATTTAAGATAATTCCCACTGGACAGATAGTACGAAAAAGTGCATTATGGAATTGAGAATTTCAGCCCCAGAAAGCCTAAAACCAGTAAATATTGAAGTTTGCGTATATAATTAGTTAGCAATTATGCGAAATTTTTTATTTGCCTCGACGACAAACCGCCGACTTTCCTGATGAAAATTCTAAAAACCATCAAAGCTTTTTAGAACAAACGATCAACAATGTTAATCTGCAAAAAACAAATTCTTATTTTTTGTTTTCTTCGAGAAAGCAAGGGCTTACGTCGAAAATGCTAAACGTTACTGCCTTCGTTTAATGGGATTAAACAGCTTCATTCCATTTCGACCCAAATTTTTTCTTTAACGATATTAATTTCAAAATTAATCTAGAAAAAACTATAGATGTGCTAAAAATTATTGACAAATAAAATATAATTAGGCATCACCTATCCCAACCGCAGCAAGCTGCGGGGTATTACGGTGATGCAAATGAATGAATTGTTAACTGATTCTTGCTTAATCCTTGTTTCTTGATATATTCTTCCATTGCTTTAACATCATA
>JBDRFR010000051.1:0-2190 GCA_043818675.1 Nanobdellota archaeon | reverse complement strand
CGCTGGCGCGAAGAGTTTAAAACAAGAGCGCCGGAGATATTTGCTGATAAAAGAGGGGTGAGTTTAAATAAGAAAAAACAAAATTATGATCCCAGCCAATCGCCAGACGAACTAAAAAAGATAATTGGAGAATTAACAGTTCAAAATGAGATACTAAAAAAAGTTCAGGGGTTGTTCGGTTGAAGCCGAAAGAAAAACTGGAAATAGCTTGTGCTATTCTGCATGAACCGAACAGCCCCTACAACAAAGCGCAATTATCCAATTCATTGGGATTTTCCAGAACTCTTTGGTATTATGGGTCAACTCTTGAACCACAAGATAAAGCAATTGAAAAAGAGATACAATCAATATATGAAATTGATGACACACTAGGTCACAAGAAGCTGGCTGGAATTACCGGCTGTTCAAAAAACAAGATTCTGCGTATTATGCATAAATACGGCCTATCGCCGAGAAAAAAGAAAAATAAGTATTATTACCCTGGTAAGGCATCAACCGTGTTTGAGAATTTAGCCAATGAAGCAAGTTTGCCGATTAGACAAGAAATAATATTTTCAGATATATTTGAATTTAAATTGATGGATGGCAGTAAAGTTAGAGGTTGTTTCGCTCTTAGAAAAAAAACAAGACAGATTCTGTCGTTATGTTTTGACTATGGTATGCGTTCTTCGTTGGTAATACAAACCATCAACAGAATAGATTTTTCACTAAACAACCCAATTTGGCATTCTGATCAAGGCAGACAATACGGTTCTAAAAGAACAATCAACAATTTGCTTAATAAAGGATTTATTCAATCAATGAGTAGAGCTGGCACTCCAACTGATAATCCGTTTGCTGAAAGATTTGTCAAAACATTTAAGCTGGCTGTGGTTTATCGAGAACGCTACGAGACACTTGGACAACTATTATACAGAGCAGAGAAATGGATTAATTTTTATAATAATGTACGACCGCATGAAGGTATTGACGAGATGACTCCTAATAAATTTGCAATGGAAAATAATTTAAAAACTGTCCCTTATATCACGCTATGAATGTGTATAGGAAATTGGGTACTTGACAAGACAAAAAAGCTTATGATAATTTATGTAAACTATTCTCAAAACCATACTCCAAAGAAATGTTTGATTTATCTTTTAAGGTAGTAAATGGCGAAATGTTCGAGCGTATGGATCAAGATTGTTTTATCAATAACGACGAAAGAGAAAACAAAACTTGGTTTGATGAAGAAAACAGTATTTTATATATACAAGGCAAGTCTGTAAAAATAAATAAAGTTAAGAGAGTAACTAATCCTCATAAAATTTTAAAGTATATTTTTATTGATAATAAGAACAATTTAGATGATGAATTCTTTTATTCAGAAATAGCTGAAAATGAGTTTGGTGATTGTGATTATGCTACTAAACAAGATTCTTGGGAAAGATACCGAGCGGGATGTCGAGAGATACAAAGAAAAATATCTAAACAGACAAAAGGTGAAATAAACAACTTTTTAATATTTAGAACTGGCAAGCAAGGGTCGGTAAAAATTAACAAAAAGTACCTGTGATATCCTTGTGGATAACTAAAAAATAAGGCAAAAATAACCGTCAAATTTGAACGGTTTTTTTGTATTTTCTGGACAAAGTTTTTGTCTCTAAAAACTATTAACTTAGCCAATTTTTAATTTTTGACAAAAGCTGGATAACCAGTTTTGTCCAGACAGTTTTTTTATACTACCCACAATCGCAAAATAAAGGTCGAGTGCGAGAATCTAATAAATCTGTGAAATTAAAAAGTATGTTGAAATTAGAGGGTATTATTAAGAAAATTGAGGTTGAGGAATATGTCAAAAAAGATTTGACTGCGGGCAGTAAACGCTGGCTGTATGTCGAACGTCAACACTCAATCTTTCCAGTCACGGTCGAAGTCACCAACAACGACCTAAAGCTGGGCAAAGAGGGCGACAAAATAAGTATAGATGTTGGCATAGACGCGTTTTATTGGGAAAGTCCCAAAGTACGCAAGAAAGCCAAATACAAGCTGTACGCCAGTAAGTTTAATTAATAACGAATAAACATTATGTATTGTTTTCTCAATTGGAGCAATTGGCAAATCGTATGCGAACCGAGTGAAATAACATTAGATATCTTGAACTTTTTTGTTCAGTTTCTTACAGTCGGTTTTTCGGTACTTTTTGGCTTG
>JBDRFR010000050.1:0-5705 GCA_043818675.1 Nanobdellota archaeon | reverse complement strand
TTTCTTCTTGTTTATTAATAATTGCTTCTTTACGAGAATTTTCAAGTTCAGCATTTCTTAGTTTTTGTCTCCAACTCAGCATAGAACATATCACTGGATTAGGTAGTATTTGCTTTTTTCGGTTTTACCTTAGTAGTTGCCCACTTACTATCCCCCCCAGCGACAAAAACCCGTTAAATATATAAATAATCAACAATTAGTTTTACCAATGGCAAAAGATAGTCTGAAAAACAATAATAAAAAAGATGAATTCGCTGCATATATACTAAGATCAATGTCAAAACACATCACTAAAATTTTGATCAAAACATCTGTTACACCTAATCAAATAACTTTTCTAAGCTTTTTGTTTGTTATTGCAGGATCCATTTTTTTTATAAAGGGTGGTTATCAAAACCTGATTATAGGTTCAATTTTAGCATTTTTCGCACATTTACTTGACTGCATCGATGGTGAGATTGCCAGAGCAAAAAAATTATCAAGCATTTTGGGACAATGGTTTGATGCTATTGTTGATTATACAGCTCACCCTATCCTAATATTCAGCCTGGCTTACGGTCTAAGAGATTATTTTGGACTGGTTTGGGCTTGCCTTGCTATCATTGCTTACCCTATGCAATATTTATTCATACATTATTATAAATCTGAAATAGTCAAGAACAACGAAAAGATACCAATTCCTATTCCGCCAAAATATGATAACATCAGATATCTATACGGCTCTACGTTATTTTACCCCTTATTATTAATAGTATGTTTAATCAACAGACCATTGCTGCTACTGATTTTCTATGCTACTTTTGGTAACCTTTTTTGGATAGGTATAATTTTTGTGGAATATGTAAACATTAAAAAAATGAGTAAATAATGAAACTACCGCACAAGTTATCTAATAATAAAACAATGAATATGTCCAAAATAATATGAAAAAAATAATATACCTTGTCCAAAGGTTTAGGCCATCAATGGAAGCTACTTCAAAAGAAGTTGATAATTTATACGGACATTTTAAGAAGATAAGTATGATCCATGACCTTCATATAGATGGTATTCAAAATTTTAAATTCAGTAAGAATCTCATTTCATACCACTTTATTTTTTATCCTATATTTTTCCTATTTCTGCGTTTATTAAGTCTAAAAAGAATACTGCATGTTTATACTTCCCTTTTGGACACGCCCTATCTGCCTTTTTTATCTAAAAAACGCATGATCCTGACATCTACAAACTATTTTAGCAAAGAAAGAATCAAAAAAAGAATAAAATATCTAAAGAAAGTTAAGAAAATTATTGTCGAGTCTGATATCCAAAAAAAAGAACTCGTAAGCCTTGGTATTAAAGAAGAAAAACTTGCGTTAATATATCCTTCAGTTGATGTAGAAAAATTTAAGTATGAAAAAACAAAGGGCAAATTCAAAATATTAAACGCAACCTGCCCCTCCAAACTCAAAGATTTCGAAAAAAGGGGGATATTTTTGCTTTTAAATTGCGACAAACATCTTAAAGATACAACTCTCAATCTGGCATGGAGACAGGGCCAGCATTTTATCGACAAAACAATAAAAAATAAAAAATTCGATTCTATAGTGATAAAACATAGAATAATAAAAGATATGAATCAAGAATATGCAAAAAACCATTGTACAATAATACCCTACACAAAATTTGATGAATACTTAAAATTAATGCCCCTTTCAGCAATAGAAAGTCTGGCTGCAGGTAAACCAATATTGGTATCATCTCAAACAGGTATGGCAGAAATTGTCAGAAAAGAGAAATGCGGAGTTATTTTCAATCCCGATATTAGATCCTTATTAGCAGCTATTAAAGATTTGAAGAAAAATTATATGATTTACCAAAAAAATTGCCAAAAAACTGTTAATAAGTACTTTTTAAAAAGGGTATTTATTAAAAAATACACTAAAATATACAAAGATTTAAAATAGAATGTTAGACTTCAAAAAACCTCCAAAAGAGATTATTACTATTCTGGATTTATTTAATAATAGTCAAATTCAATATAATTTATTCAAATGCGAAAAATATTTTAGCGGTCTTGGATCGAATATCGATATTGTTATTCGAACTGATTCGGATTATGATAAAGCATCAAGACTTCTGGAAAAGAAAAATTACGTATTATACTTGTCTGAAAAGATTGAAAGATATAAGAAGATGTATGTTCTGATAACTAAAAACACTATTCTTGCGATACATTTGCACCGTGAAATTGCATGGCATGGTATTAAAGTGTTAAATAAAGAGGATATTTTCCAAAACCAAAGGAAGATAAATAAACACTACTTTATCCCTTCAAATGAAGATTCATTATTAATTCATATTGGACATATACTGTTTGAAAATTTTAAAATTGAGAAGTTTGAAAATGAGCTTATCCAATCGCTGCTTTCATCAACTCTAAACTGGAATTATATTGATACTAAATTGGACGAAAACGGCTGGAAATCTGAATTCTATAAGCTTCTTGCGCATTTAAAATCTAAGAGAAGAATCAAAAAGTTTTTTTGTGTTAAGGCTATTTTTTATAAATGTTTTAGAAGAAATACTTCTCCAATTTTTTACTTATTGGATAAGACACTAAGACGAACTGTACGATTGTTAAGCTTAAAAAGAAGAGGGTGTCTGATTGCATTAATTGGTGTCAATGGTTCCGGCAAGACCACGCTAACGCTCAAAACATTAGAAAAATTTAAACCGATAACTGGTTTTATTAACGGACAGTTTGGGTATTATTTTGGTTGGGACCCGTTTTTTATAGTAACAAAATTCATCTCTAAAATCCTTAAACAGAAAAACACAAAAATATATGATAAACTTAAAGACAATAAATTTAGTTTATACAAAGAAATCATTTTCATTTATCAATATATTGAATACTTAATAAGGTACATCTTCATAATTTATCCGCGATTAAGAAAAAATCAACTAATAGTGACTGATAGGTATTTCTTCGACATTTTTGGCCAGAATGATTATGCAGAAAAAAGTAAGATTATCTGGTTTTTAATGTCAATTTATCCAAAACCTGACTTTTTATTTATTTTAGACGCTAGATTGGAGTCATTAATTAAAAGAGATAAAAACCCTGAGTTACTTTCAAAAAATGTAAAAAGGACAAAATTGAGAAAACTGCATAATACTAAAGATTTGCTAAGCCAAAAAACAAGATACAAAATATTGAGAAGAGTTTTCAAAGGAGATTTTATTAATACTGAAAAAGACAGTAACTATAATGTAGATCAGATTATCAAGAAATCAAGTGGTAAGCTCATAAGCAGGTAGTAATAATAGGGCTGGTTTAATTTACAGGTTTTCTTTTACACAAATATTATCAATATATTAGCTTTTACCAACACAATCTTTGGATTATCAACTGTACTGCAAATAAAAACCAAAAAGAATATAAGCAGTATAAAAATTGATGACACCAATGAACCAAATCGATTCCTTTATAAGAGACTGGTCTGATAAAAAAACAATCAACGGTAAAAGTTTCGACGAGATCTTCCAGATAGGCAGTGTACCATTATGGTGGTTTTACAGAAGAATTTTTGTGGAACATGTTCTGCCCAAACCTATAAACACTTTTAGATATATTCGTACAAAAACCAAAATAAGTTTGCCAAAAAAGATTAAATACTCAATAAGTTCAAAGATCCTTGGATGGTTCATATATTATAACGAAAATGCAAAAATAAAATACACAGCTGAAAAAAAGGCTTTATTTATAACCTATACCAACCACATTTTATCCGATAAGAAACTGTTTAGGATACAAAACATTATCGATAAGATAAATGATAACAAAAAAATGCAGGCATTACCGATATTTGTTGACCCTTTATCAAGCACTCAATATAAGAGGTTATCATCTTACACTACAATTTACAACTATTACGATAAAACAATATCAAATAAAGCAAAACAGAAAGCGGTAATATTGCATAAGCTATGGCAAAATATCGATCTAAGAACCCGCCAGAACATGCTTAAATTAAACTCAATTTCATTATATCCATATTTGAAGTTTGGTTTCGATATATTCTTTTCTAAACAATTTTTATATTTATTAATTTTATATTCTGAAATCGCAAAAAAAATAATAATAGATGAGAACGTTAAAAAAATCGTCCTTACAGCCCAAAACGGCCTTTTTGAAAAGTGTATATTGGCTGCAGCAAAAGATCTAAAGATATCAAGCGTTTTTATCCAGCACGGCATTGCTCACAAAATGAGCAACCCGGATTCTATACATTCAACGAAAATTGCTGTTTTTAGCGAGCATTATAAGAAAAGAATGATGAAAGTTGGTGTAAAAAAAGATAACATTGTTGTATCAGGTCCTGTAATATTTGATGAAGTAATAAAATATTCGGGACCAAAAAAAAGATACAAAAATAATAAACTGCTAATTGTAACTCAACCATATGTTGAAGACTTTACTGCAGGTAAGCGCGCGTATTTTGAGATAATAAGAAAATTATTAAATGATATCAAAAACATAAAAAACATTAAAGTTATAATCAAACTGCATCCCAGAGAAAAATATAAACAAAATTACGAATCAATATTAAAAAAATTAAATTTTAAAGATTATCAGATACAAAAAGATATTACGCGCGACGAGTTTTACAAACTGATAAAATGGTGCGATGCATTTATCAATTTCGGAACTACTGCAGCAATCGAGGCTATGATTATTGACAGGCCGATAATAACAATCGATTTACATTATGGACGCACAAACATAATTATTGACAGCAACGCAACAAAAAATGTTAGCTACAAAAAAGACCTGCAAATATCTATTAATCAAGCTATAGAGCAAGATAGAGATTATAGAATAAAACGGGAAAAATTGCTGAAAAAATTATGTCAAAAAGTTGACGGTAAAGCCTTTGAGAGAGTAGCAAAAATTATAGAAGATGTTGAATAAGGATACTTTATTGCTTCTTTGATTATATCAATAATAAACTTAAAATATTATTTATATATCTTCGGATTTAAACATTGTCTAAAAATTTTATTCTTAGGTGTGGTACCTGTGGCAAAATAAGGTTGATATATGGTTAAAGAACTGAGCAAAATTGGATATTGGCAGCTAAATACATTGAATAAAAGATCAAATTCATAATATTACGTCCTGTTTTTATCTCTCAAATTTTTAGCGCCATCAACTATAGCATCTATAAAATTATTTAGCATCTCTTCATCTCTTCCCAGCATATAGGTATGAGCTGCTGAAGCACAATCTGATATCATCGTTTTTTTTTTATATGATAATTGAGCTTTCCTTAAACTTACCATAATACCGGTTTCACTACCCAATCCTTGCTCGTCATTTAATGCTGTGATATATTGTTGAATAAAAGAAACAAAGGAAGGATGTGCCCTTCTAGCTCTTACACTTTGGAATATAGAATAAAGTGGATCCTCTGGCCTAAAATCCTCAGGATTTCTTTTCCCCTCTTCTAAAGCCTGTGCTACATCATCCACAGTATTTCTAATTTTTTGATAAATGCCATCCATCGGCTGCCTAAAAGGTAGTGTTAGTACTTGACTGATAGAAAGTATTTTATAGTATTCAATTCAGAATACTATTTTATGATAAAAAACAAATTATGTCCCAAGTGTCAAACGCATTCATTAGTAAAAAACGGATTGACATCTGCAAAGAAACAAAA
>JBDRFR010000049.1:0-2380 GCA_043818675.1 Nanobdellota archaeon | reverse complement strand
TTCTTTAATTTTTTAAAGTTATTATTATCAATTGAATCTCTTATCTTTTCCATTAATCTTAGCATAAAGTTAACATTATGCAATGAAGCTAGCTTATAGTATGCTAATTCTTGAGATTTATAGAGGTGGTTAAGGTATGCTCTTGAATAGTTTTTGCACGTCAAGCAGCTGCAGTTTTTATCTATTGGTTTTTTGTCTAGCTTGTGTTTTGAATTTTTAATGTTAATTCTGAATTTGTTTTTTAAATTTCCTCCTGAGCTTGGGGAGATGTATAAAGCACCTCTTCTTCCAATTCTTGTTGGCGCTACACAGTCAAAAGTGTCTATGCCTTTTTCCACGCAGTTGAATAAATCTTCTATGTTCCCTATACCTAAAAGGTGTCTTGGCTTGTTTTTAGGCAGTAATGGGATTGTCCAGTCAAGGATTTTGTGCATATCTGCTTTTGATTTTCCTAATGAACCCCCTATTGCTATTCCATCGAAATTTAATTCTGAGATGAATTTTGCAGATTTAATCCTGAGGTCTTTATATTCCCCACCCTGTATGATTCCGTAAAGCGCTTGTTTCGTGGATTTTACTTTTTTTTGATGATATTTTAATGATTGTACGGCCCATTTATGCGTTCTTTGCATTGCTTTTTTTGTGTATTTGTAGTCGGATAAGGGGGAAGTACATTCGTCAAAAGCAAGAATTATATCTGCTCCAAGGTTTTGCTGGATTTGGATTGAACTTTTTGGGTTAATGTGCACTAATTTTCCTGATTGCGGGTCTTTGAATGTAACTCCATTATCATCAATTTTAGCTAAGTTTTCTTTTTGGTCTTGTTTTTTTGTTTTTTTGCTTTCAGGGAATATGTTACCGAGCTTGTTTATATTGTGCTCCATGCCATAGCCCAGGGAGAATGCCTGGAAGCCACCAGAGTCTGTGAATAATGGTTTATTCCAGTTCATGAATTTGTGCAAGTTTCCTAGTTTTTTTATTATCTTGTCTCCTGGCTTTAGATGAAGATGATAAGTATTTGCGAGAAGGACTTCTGCTTGGATTGATTTCATGTCTTCCTGATTTAATCCGCGGACTGTTGCTGCAGTAGCTACTGGAATAAAATAAGGGGTATGGATATCTCCATGATGTGTTTTAATTATTCCTGTTCTTGCTCTTGAACTTTTTGATTGTGTTTTTATTGTGAATTGCATGTTGTTTTGGTTTGAATAAAGGGTTAATAAATGTGTTGTTGAAAATAGGAGTATGCCGAAGCGGTATGGCAAGCGGCATTTGACAAGTCAAATGCAATTCACGCAAAATGCCGCATCTTGATTACTTTTTGTGGAAATTTTTGATAATAATACTCGGCATTTTAATTAATATCATTAGATGCTTCTTCCCACCCACCACCCCTAAAAAAGGCATACTCCTATTTTTTTACTTAGAATTATCAAGGTATGGTTTTATATACTGTGTGGACTAAAATCCATTCTAATGCCAGTAGAAATAATCCTATGATGAGCAGGATCCAGGATATGTCAAATGAGATTGTCTTTACTGTAAACAATGCAATTTGTTTAAAAGCGTTTTCCAGAACTTGCTGGCTTTCTGCCCGGAAATATTTGCCATTAGTTTTTTCAGCAATGTCTTTTAATGTGTCTTCGTCCAGCTTTGAAACTAAATCAAGCCCAAAAAAGTTACCACCTTCTTCTGTACCCATGCCTATTGTATAGATAATAATCTCCCTCATTCTCACATACTCTGTAGCTGTATCAACCGATGTTCCGGTATTGCTTTGCCCGTCGGTAAGAAGAATTATGACTTTTGATTTTTGATTTTTCTCTGATTGGTCTCTTATCAATAAGTTCCCGGCAGTGATTAATGTGTCCCCAATATTAGTTCCGCCGCTTTCTTTTATATTCAGCTGACCTATTATTTTTTTTACCTCTCCTTTATTATAAATAGGCTCTTTATCAACAAAAACAGTGCTTGCAAATGAGATAACACCGATATTGGATTTTCCTATTACAGAATCAACAAAAATAGTTGCAGCTTCTTTTGCAGCTTCTAACCTGCTTACATTAAAATCATCAGCAAGCATGCTAGTAGATGTATCAATTGCCAGTATAAAATCAAAATCGCTTGCTTCACCAGTGTACCATATGGTTATCCCGGCGACAGAAAGAATAATCAAAGTGTAAACTATTACCCTTAAGAATAACAAAAAAATATTCTTATTCCTAAATAATCCCCCATAGGGCTTGCCTAAAAACTCTCCTTTTGATACTCTTTCAATTGCTTCAAAATTTGAGAATTTCAAGGCTGCACTTTTTACATGCCTCAATGTAAAAATATGCGTCAGAATAATAAATGGTACAAGCAAGAGTATCCATAAGTA
>JBDRFR010000048.1:0-34850 GCA_043818675.1 Nanobdellota archaeon | reverse complement strand
AGAAGTGAAAGCTCCTTATAAAGACGGAACACAGTTTAAGATTGCAAGAGGTAAACTGATCACAATAGACAGCGGATTTGTAAAAATATCCGGTAAGCTTGGAACAATAGTTATCAACGAGAAAAATATTGAGAAAATGTCCAGAATCAGCCCGAGACGATTCTGAACCAACTTTGAAAGTTTATAATTCATATACAAAAAAAATATACCACAAAAAATGCGAGGTGTTTTAGATGAAAGGTTTGAATAGAAATATGTGTTTAGTTGGAGTAATGTTATTAACCTTATTAGGGACAGTGTTTGCAGCCAATGTCAATTTTCCTGCTCCGCCGGATAACATTACCTTAGAAAGCTCTACAAGAAGAGCGAATAATACATTAAAAACGATAAATGCAGAAGCAGGCAATGTTACCGAGCTGACTTTTAAAGATTATCGAAGAACGACAAGCTGGCAAGGTTATTATGGAAATATCACTGGCCAGATAACGCTTGATAATGGCGATAATTATACAATGTTTGATTGGCAGATACCAACTCCAACCGGTGAAATATATGCTGCAAATGATTCAAATATTCAGTGGTCATTGATTCATTGTGTAAATTTTTCAAATAACGGAACGGTAGGTTATACTTTTAACGCATCGATACTGGACAAAAAGTATGGGATGAATAATACTGCAATTGACAGATTTGATCAAACATTCAATAACACTTATTATTATACTCCCGGATTTTTGGTAGGTAACATAAGAATTACCGGACCATGTCCTTTGCTTTATACATATGTCAACGATGCACCGCAAACTTCAGATTTCCAGGAAGTACTGTTAACTGATAATTCAACTATATTATTTACAGCTATTCTAAACAATAGCATTGATGGCTTTAAGGCGGGTAGTGGAGATAGGTATGATTTTCAGATGCTTGTCGGTGAAAATGGTAATATAGGACATGAAGCTACAACGACAACATACTGGTTTTATGTAGAGCTGACATAATCAAATGGCTAAAATCAGCGCTCAAATATCAATACATCTGCAAGATACCATAGCTACAGATGTTTTTAATACGTGAGGGCTGATTTTTTTTTTTAATATTTGATTATATAATTCAATATCCCATTTTACTTACATAACAAGTATGCCTTTACTTACATGACAGATATTATGACTGAAACTAAATATATATTAATTAAAGAACAAATTAATAGATCAAATACTCCTATTTTTTCTTCTAATATGTCAGTTAAAAATGCTGATTGGGCAGTCGATGCATCAATCCCACTATCAGTATTTAATGAAAGCTTGTCCGGGCTTGAGACTATCACTAAATATCTTAAAGAAGAGTTTGGGCTTGGTTTTCGGCAAATTGCCCTAATTCTTAACAGGGACGAACGCACAATTTGGGGGGCGTATAGTGGCTGCCGAAATAAAATGGAAGAGAAATTGCCTGTACACTATTCTAAATATTATATCCCCATCTCAATTTTTCGCAACAGAGAACTTAGCGTGCTTGAACTTATCACTGAATATCTGAAAGAGAATGTGCATCTTAGGTACTGCCAGATTGCATCCTGCCTAAAAAGAGATGATAGGACTGTATGGACAGCTTATCAAAGAGCCAGAAAAAAGAGAAGAAAAAATGCTGAATAGACAGTCTTTACAAAGAATAGGCCAGATCTTACTAGTTTTAAGCCTAGTAATTTGTATGGCTCAGTTTAGTTATGCAGCACCCGACGGGCCAAGTATCGAGTATATAAGCAATGAGACTGCCTCTCCGAGGTCTGCTTCAATAATTAATACAACGGGCGGATCGATTACCACTATGAACCTTAATGTGACAGCGCAAAATCTGAAATGGAAAGCTTTTGTGGGTAATGTCAGTGGAAGGTTAATGCTTGCGGATGCAACAAACTATTCAGTATTTGACTGGGCAGTTACTTCAGTTGTAGGCGAAGTTTACGCTTCAAGAAGCTCAACAACAGTGTCGTGGAATAATATCGGCTGCTCTAATATTACGCATATCACAAACGAAGAACGCGCATTAAACCATACTGATAATCCAAACGACAACATTAGCACTACGTTTGCAACAAAAAATCATGATTCGTTTTTTATAGGAACCACCGAAATTACTGAAAATGGCTGTTATTCTATACATACTAATGTGAATAACCAAACTCAAGATACTGATTTTGAGGAAGTCATACTTTATGATGGGACAGGCATCTCAGACGGTGATATTGTGTTTGCGACAATACTTGAGCAGGATACTCTTGGATTTGATAACGGACGGTATGACTTTCAAATGATTGTGCCGGAAGTGGCGCTTGCATCATGGACAAGCTCAACTGCGTATTATTTTTATGCTGAATTAACATGAATAAGAAAATTTATGCTGGAATATTTGTATTTTTTATTGTTGTGATAGGCTTTATGCTGTTTCCTGAATTAAAAAGCAAGGATGCACCTGAAAATTCTCTCCAGGAAGACATTGTTTTTATCATTAATGATGTACAATATAATACTTACAGCTTGATTGAAGCGGAAACATATTATGATAGCTCTGAATGCTTAAATAAACAGAAAAATCTAGCGCAACAGCTGGACAATGTTGATATAATTCAAAGTAAAAATCTTAAAAGACTAAATACTTATGACAAAATTGGATCAGTAATCTTAAATGAGCCTGTTTTAATATTAAAAAGCGATGATTCAATAATCGGTATGCTTATCGGGCAAAGCGCATGCTCGGAAAATATTATAAGCTACTATCTGTGTAAATTCCTAAAAAATAAGCCTGAATTTTGCAGCGGTCTTTTTGTTACTGAAAATAAAATTAAGCAGCAAGCGCATGAGTCAGACAGCAAATGTTATAAATGCTGTAATGTGGTGTTTAGAGAGGAAAGCGTAATAATCAATAAGCAGATTTGCGGCCCTACCTGCGGGTTTATCAATGAATATTCTGCTGACAGCGCAGAAATCACAAAAAAATGTATTGATGATGCGTGTGAATCTGATGATAATGATAAAGTATGCTGCCTGAGCAATAATTGCGCTTCCGATGGGAAATGTTATAATGCTAATGATTTATACGATGTTAATTCTAACGGCGATAAGGAGATATGTTCTAATACTCTAAATGGCAGCGGGGTTTGGGCTGATCCAGATATCAGTTTAGAAGTGTGTACAGGCGAAAATCTTTTTTGGTTTAATGATTCCAGAAATATTGTTCTTTTTGATTTTTTTAGAAATAATCCTGGATATTGCTGTGGCGATGATAAAAAAGAAAAGTATACTGTATGCAAAGGCCTGGTATGCAAATCTGATGATCAGTCGTGCTGTTTAGAAAATCAATGCGTGTACAATGGCAAATGCTATCGGTCTGGATGCAACCAAGTTGGAGATAATGGCAACAGGACTGTGATGTATTGTGATGGAGCGATGAATAGGTGGTATGACCTAGATACTGATTATTGTGAGAAATGTTTGGGAAAAAATGCTTGGCGTGAGTCTGTATGCTGCGGCGATGATGCAGATGAAGGGAAATTTCATTCAAATTTTATGGTAAACACGGAAGGCAGTGAATTTGATATGGGGTATACTCAATGTATTAAGAAAAGCACAGATTGTATTTATCCATATATTCAAGAACCGTTTCTACAGGGATGCTACAGTTTTGACGAGACGTATGATTATTTAGACGGTGAGTATTATTGTAATAATAAGGTATGGTATGATGTCGATTTTAGGGAAAAATATTGTGAAGAGTGTGATTATAACTGGATATCTGATAAAAACTTTTGCTGCGGTGATGATTACAATGAATTTTTTATAACCGGCGTTGACGGCTCATCGGCCTGCTGCAAATCCAGCACTAATTGTGTTAACGGCGGTATTTGCAGTACGTGCCAAAATTGCGGTGATGGAAATCTAGCCGATGCAGAAGAGTGTGAGCTACCAGAGTCAGAAAATAATAAAAACTGCAATCAGACAGGTGAAATATGTAAAGGCTCAAAGCAGGGGGTTAGGGATTATTACGGTAATTGTAATGCAGAATGCGCATGCACTGATGATGAATTTAGCTATTCCTGCATAAAGGACAAATGCGGGGCAGAATGTAATGAAGATGGGACAGGATGCGGATCGGGAGAAGAGTGCAATAGGTTTGATTGTATGTGCCGAAAGAAAGAAACTGGCAGGAATACAAACCCTGTAAATACTCTTAATAATAATTGTCCTTATATAATCTACATGAATTTTGATAAAAAAGAATATTACGCAGGTGATACGGCATACTTTATGGTAAGGATTGTAAATAAGGAATTACAGCCAATGAAGGATGTAAAGTTCTTTTTGGAATTTTATATTAATGGGGAAGATGAAAGGATGGATCTTTATTCAACAGCCAGAGATGGACGATATGATACTGAAATGAAAATATATAATTCGACCCGGCCGGGATCGTATAAGTATATAGCAAGAGTATACCATAAAAACTGTACTGTGATTGGCGGATCTGCAGAGGCAATGGTTTTGACACCTGGAAAAAAACCAGTAAATAGCGGATGGACTACAAAAAAAAATATCCGGATGGATGATGTAATAACACTTACAGAATTTAATCCCCCGGTTGTATTAAATCCCGGATTTTGCGGAGATGATTTGCTTAATATTGGTGAAGCCTGTGAGGGCAGTAGAGCATGCAGGAATTCTTCGGGATGCGATTATGAAAACCATGTTTATGATGAGGTGGAGTTTTGCGTAGACTGCGATTGTTTAGCAGATGGGTGGTCAGACCCTAATGGGCAGGAATATTGCTCAAATTGCGTTAATTGCGGAGACGGAGAAGTTAACTGCAATGAAGAATGTGAGATGGGAGACATTGAAGAAGAAATTGTCTGTGAAAATGGAAGCATGTACAAAAGTAAAAAATATTGTCTGGATTGTAAATGGGAATATGACCTATCCAGAAAAGAGCTGATTGAAGAGTGTTTCTGTGATTGTCCTGTTCAACCTGAAGATAACTGTATGGATGGAAATTTTGTCCAATATAACCTGGATTATAATCTCGGCTGTTTTGAAAGAGGCTGTAATACCTGCAACTGCGGTGATATTTATTATAAAGACAGTAACGTTGACGGTGTTGAAGATAAATGCAGCCAGGAAATATGCAGTAATAACTTTGATGATAATGATGATGGTGTTGTTGACGAGGATGAGTGTATCTGGTATTATTGTAATGATTGCGGCCATGGGCTGCTTAATTTTTGTGATTATGCAGAATGTAATATTTATGCGGAAAGGTGTTTTTTTGAAAATTCGCTGTTTAGCTATGGATTATGTTACAGCTGCTCACTTTTATCAGTATGTGAAGATTATGGGTACCAAGAAGAAAATTGCAGAAATGACCCCTGCAATATGATTAACTGTTATTGGAATAACGTGTCATGTTGTGAAGATATGGATTCTGATAATATATGTGATTCTCTTGACAATTGTAAAACTACAAGCAACCATCTTCAGGAAGATTTGGACAATGACGGTGCTGGAGATGAATGCGACTTTTGTAAAAACGAAAGCGGGCTTATAGTTCCATTGCAAAAAAATGAAAGCTTATGCGATAATAAGATTGATGATGATTGCGACGGTCTTGTGGATTGTCAGGATAAAGACTGTAATAAGGTATGCGCAATGAAATTTCTAAATAATTCAAATTCCTTAATACAAAACAGGAGTGGAAATAATGAGGAATAAGGTCTCTGCGAAAACGAAATTAATAATTGCGTTAATTGCACTGATAGGTATCATGTATGTTCTGCCAATAAAAGAAATTATTATGGATCCAACAATATGGGGGGCGGTTGTTGCCAGAGTATATATCACCGGCACATTAACTGATCATAATTGCAGCGGCAGCTATGAAAAGGGCTGGAATCTTATATCGATAGCATGTATTCCAACAAATACATCGGTTTTCAATATGTTTTCTTCGCTTGAAAATAATTATACTTCTGTTCATGGTTATAATACTGGCGATGCAAATGATCCCTGGAAAACTTATAATCCCAGCATGCCAGCATGGGTGGTGCAGGATCTTGAAGAAATCAGTGAAGAAAATGGGTATTTTATAAATATGAATAATAAGTCTGCTTTTTATTTAAACGGTACATTACTTGTTCCAAATACCATAACTTATGGCAAGGGCTGGAATTTGATAGGATATCCTGCGCAAAATTCCAAAGGAGTTGTTGAAGCTTTGTCTACAATCCAAGGGAGTTATTCAGTGATTTTTGGGTATAATTCAATCAATAAAACTTACTACTTTTATAATGCGTCGTTTGCTGACGGGACGCTTGAATACGTAATACCTGGGTATGGCTACTGGATCAATATGACAATCGAGGATGAGTTGTTTGTTAGTTGAATGGTGAACCGATGAAAAGAAAGGCAATAAACATAATGATTTTTGTTCTTGTTTTAGTGTTAACGATATTTAAAGCTGGCGCTTTTCCGCAGATTGCGGCTGAAATATACGGTTCAGTATCTGTCAACTGGACGGGTGCGAGTGTTGGAACTAACGTGACAGCATATGATCATAATGGAACATTGTGTGGATTTTTTATTGTGGTTAATCAGGGCTATTATGGATCATTATCATGCAATGGGGATGATCCGAGAACAGCGGCGGATGAGGGTGCGCAATTTGGAGATAACATTTCATTATTTGTTGACAACAAACGGGCTGTGTTGTTTGGGAATACTTCGTGGGCATCCGGAATTTTTATGCAGGTTAATGTCTCTGCACAAAATTATGCGCCAACTTTTGACCATAATCTAACAAGCCAGGTTATTAATGAAAGTGATAATCTCATTTATGATGTGAATTGCTCAGACCTGAATTATTGGGATAATATAACTTATTATGTAAATACTACATTTTTTAATATTAGCCTATTTACAGGTGTTATTAACTGGACTACTAATGATGCGCATATTGGCAATCATTCTTTTAATGTTAGCTGCAGCGATGGACAAGCCAACACAACAGGGTTATTGCGCGTGACGGTTAAAAACATTGATTATCCGCCTGTATTAGAACCTATTGGCAATCAGATTGCGGTTGAAAATCAGTTATTCTTGCTTGATATTGATGCTACTGATGCTGATAATAACATCTTAACTTATACCACTAATACTACACTGTTTATAATCAATCCAATTACCGGGCTGATCAATTTTACGCCTACTATAAGTGATGTTGGGAATTATTCAATTAATATTTCTGTTACAGACGGAGTATTCACTGTTAGCGAAGTCATATCTCTTCGAATTGTCCGAGGGCCGTATTGTGGTGATAGCTCGTGCGGCAGTACGGAAGATTGCAGCAGCTGCCCTGCGGATTGTGGAACCTGTATTATTGTGCCTTCAGACAGCACAGTTATAATCCCGGGGGAGTATGGCGATACAATTCCTGGTCCTGTAAGGGTCACTCCAGCAAAGTGCAGTGAGAAATGGGAGTGCGCAGAATGGTCTGAATGCACACCTGATAATTACCGCACAAGAAAATGCATAGACATTAACAAGTGTGAAACAACATCCAAAAAACCTAATGAGATTGAAGAATGCATATATCAAGGTGATTGCTTTGATGCTCTTCAGAATTGTCATGATGGATCATGTGAAGAAGGCGCTGATTGTGGCGGACCATGTAAAGCATGCCCAGAGGAAGCAAGCTGTTTTGATGGGATTAAAAACTGCCATGATGATTTTTGTGAAGAGGGAATTGACTGCGGCGGCGATTGCAAAGCCTGCGAAATTAAAAAGTATGCAAAAATTCCTGTAGAACTAGAAAAACTAGCGCCGATTATTAAGAAGTACCCCTGGATTTTATTGATCATATTATCAGCTTTGATGATTCTTACAGTATCCGGTGATAAGCTTTATGTCAAAAGAATTACAAAAAAGGAATTTGAAGAGTATAGGAAAAAAATGAATTACTATCGGTCAAAAAGAAAGAAACTATACGTTGTGTCAGTAACATTATCAACGCTGATATTTATATCATCATTTTACGTCTATATGCTCCAGGATAAAAGAAATGTTATGTTTGGTTATATATGGGGGACGGTTGCGCTTGTTATTGCGGGTTTTATCTTAATGCCTGTAATAGTGTCTAAGATGAAGTACTATGAATATAAAAAGAAACTAAAAGAAGTCAAATTTTTTAAAACTGATAAAAATAAAAAAGAGCATTTGGTTAAGATTGAAGATATGATCTTGGCAAAACTTGAACTTCAAATTGGCAAAAGAATTTTTGATAATATAAAATCTGATCAAATTGAAAAAAGCCTGATAGATATGTTCACGCAGTTTTATGAATTGCTTATTAATTTAAGCAAGAAAAGAAAAGAAAAACTGGTAACTGCAGAACCAACCGCAAAAATTACCTGCCTTATTAATGAACTAGGCACAGATATTATTCTAGGCAATCTGGCACCAGCATATCCTCAGTTTAAATCTGCTTTGGAAGCCCTTTCAAAATATGGCAAACTTAAAAAGAATGTTTCAGAGCATGTCAAAGCCGGTGTAGTTGATGATATTATACAAAGTGTCAGGGATATTTCTGCGGACAACCATCTAATGACTGTAATAAAATCTGATGAAAAAAGCGTTCTCCTGTACAACGAACTTGTGGACGTATACAGTTATTTCAAAGATCAGCTGGATACTAAACAGTCAATACAAAAGCAGCTTGCAGAACTGGAAGGGGAATTTAAAAATAAGGTGGCAGAATTTACAAACAATGCGCCGGTTCTTGAGATGATTAAATCTGAGAACAATTTAATATCATTATATAATAGTATAGTAGACCTTTTTAACCATTATAAGAAAAAAGAGGCAATCTATAGTGAAATCAGGCAGATGCAAAGACATCAGTAATCATTTTTTTGAGTAATAATCTTCCAGAGTTTTTATCATGGCTTCTTTTTCCGAGCAGGCTTTTAATTTTTCTAATAATCCATCTTCATGAAACGAGTTTTTGATCCAGTCATAAAAATCATTCTTTTTTTTATTGACATGGAAATTGAATATTTCCAAATCCATGTTTTTTAATACACTGGACAATTCGGACGGATCTTTTATTATCGCTCCTTTCTTTGGCTTGAAGTAGTCTATGTTCTGTATCTCTTCAAGTTTTCCAATAGCAGCACTTTCCAATATGAAAATCATCTCTTCTTTAGACTTGATATTTTCTAATTTTTTAGCTAAATCCGTGTCTTTTACAATATTTTTAATCCAAAGCGCAAAATCGTTGCGCTTATCATTATTATGGCTGCGGTATACTTTTTCATCTGTTACTTTCAGCAAATCCAATAATTCATAGACGTTTTTTACAATTACACCGTCATGTGACCTGAAATACTTACCAATTGGGACATCTTCATAGACATTTAGTTTTTTTAGTAAAGGCAATATCTCTTTAGTCTTAATCATGATCTCTTTTTCCTGGTCTAGTAGCGCCTGCTGGTTCTTTTCGACAATATCTTTTTGCTGCCGCCAATTATTTTCAAGTGTTTTGAGTTTTTCAAGCTTGTTTGATATCTCTTTTTCGAGAGTGTTTTGTGAGGTGGATTCCATGTCTGTTCCGGATTTTACAGAATAATAATTTTTCATCCCCTGATACAAGTCTTTTCCAAGCAATTTTTTATTTATTCCCTGTTTTTTACTCATAGTCAAAAGGCAGCTGAAAAAACCTGGGACATTTACATTGCGTTTTTGAGGCTCTTTATGGTACTCGATATCTGGCTCTTTTTGGTAGAAATTGTCAAATAGGCTGTTTTTTGAGGCTTCTTCTTTATGTTCATCCAGAGAAGGTAATTCGTCTGGAATATCCTCATTTGATATATCGGCAGCTTCTTTTGGCGGATTGCCAGTGTCCTGGACTTTATTTGTTGCATCAAGATTATCTATAGAATCATCAGCAAGCGGGGGCAGTTCGTCAGGAACGTCCTCTTTACTCTTTTCTTCTTTAGGCGTGTCTTCTGTTTTGGACTCTTCTTTTTTGTCTTTTCTCTTCAATAAACCCTTTACAAATGCCTTTACCATTTATCCCCCCCTTTAATCCTTCTTTTTTTAACGGCTTTAAATAATTTTGTAACAATTCCGGAGTAAAAAAAACAATGTTTTGTGTCGGTATATTTGAGTATAGGGGGCACCTGGCCCTGTTGAGGATGACTCAACAGAGCCGGCGCATTGTGATGAAAGCATGAAGTTATTGGAAAATTTCACATAAATTCCCAGGGATTTCTTTGAAATCACTTTGATTTCCAAAGAGTTTGAAATACCTTTGGCATTTCATACTTAACCTGCCATTCATGGCGAAACCTCTAATTTCTCAGACCTAACGTAAATACCATTGGCCTGAGTTATTTCAATTCTGAATACAAAGTTACACTGTTTTCATTGTTGGGTTTGATGTAATTACGAAGATTGGCAGGAATTTTGACTTCATAGTCATATATGCCGTATTTGCCAAAATTATTACTATTAATCCGCGTAACAAACGCTATGTCCTGTGACCCATTATATTCTCCTGTGTTAAAGTCGCTTTGATCCCATAAAATCCCAGTGACAAAATTGGAAGTGTTTGTGGAATTAATAATCGGCACATTATCAATATCTAAACTGTAAATAGTAAAACTGTCAAACTTTTTGGGATTGCCGTGAAATGTGTAACTTCGATTGATGGAATCAGCTAATTCTGTCAAATTTAATGAATAGTCCAGTTCGTCAAAATCACGGGTTGAATTTTTGCCTGTTACATTAATACCAAGAGCGCTCAAATTTGTCCAGTCAATGCTGCTGTCAGAATCTATAACAAAGACGTTGCCAGTAACGTCGGATTGGTTAAACCACATATATACTGAATTGTCTGCTATGGTGCTAAGAATTATACTTACACTGATATTGCCGTAAAAAATTTGATATGCCGGCAAAAAAATTGTATTATTTGCCTGATTATTGGATTCGTTGGATTCAATAATAGAGCCGTTAAGATTTATCGGCACATCAATTAAAATGAAGATGTTATGCGTTCCCTGAGTTATGGTCCAGTTTGTCCCAATGGTCAGGTTGGAGTCCGCCTGTAAACCTTTGATTGTAATGTTGTTTCCTATCTGGATGCCGCTTATGTTTGGGTCACCGTTATAAATCTGGACAGTAATATTGCTTGTTATGTTCTCAGATCCGATATTGTAAATTGTTGCATTAATTATTATCTTGTCGTTTTCAGTAGGGGTTTCATCAGAAAAAGAAATATCGCTATAGGTTAAGGTTAGGTCCTGGTCTGAGACCCGGATGAACCTTAGGTCAGAGGCACTTTCATAATTATTCCCATCTGTACAGTTAATAGAGTACGTATAATGTCCAAAATTCAAAAAGTAGGTGAAGTTTTGCGTGAATGATTTATCTATATTTGTATTGTTGTCTAAAATTGTATTATTTATTATTAGCGAACAGTTTGAAATGAATGAGACATCGGAAACATTGTAATAGAATGTTATGTTTCTATTGGACATTGAGTTATTCATTGGTGATATTAGTTTAATATCAGGAGCGCTTGTATCTTTAGTAGAAATGTTATAAAGGGTGTCATGATCAGAACCTGCAAAATCTTCAGTATTATTTTTGCAGACACCGTCAACTGTGATGTTTGTTGTTCCAACACCTTTTACTGCTATGCTCCATACAGCCAGCACGCTTGTATAAAGAGGGATTGGCCCAAGAAGATGAGTCAGATTATCTCCAATGTTTAGTTCCAAAACAGAGGTGTTTGAAAAGCTAATGGTTGCATTACAACTGTTGCCGTTTTGGCCTCCAACTACGGAAATATTAACAGTTACGTTGAAAGGATTGCTGCTGTTTACAATAGTATTATTTAATGGGTCAATTATGGTTACATTGGTTTCAGCAGGCCGAGTAGTGTTGAGTTTTACATTTACGGTTGTTGTTGTTGGGTATAAAATTGAAGAGTTTCTGCCAAAATGTGTGCTGTTCCAGGCGCTTACAATTATATCATCATTATCAGATCCATTAATCACAGCAGAATATGACCCTTTTAAGCTTGGAATGGGCGGGGCATAGACCTCTGCCAGAAAGGATTTATCGGTATTAGTATTATTTATTAAGACCGGAATACCGTTTTCAACGCCTGTACCGTCAAGATTAATAATTTTTCCTTCTATGTTATGAGGTTCTGGCGGGCCGGTTTCACCATAACCTGGGTCTGTTTGGGTTAGTGTAAAACTGTATTCCTGGCCTGGAACAATATCCATTATTTTGGCCCATGCGCCCTGACACTCCTGAATATCAAAATTCCAGTCCTTGCATTTGAAGAGTTCCCGGCCTGTTGCAATCGATGTTACAGTAGCCTCTGAAAAGCTTAGTTTTGATGGGTCTATTGCGTATAGTTTTCGCAGGTTTTTGTTTATTTTTCTAATTTTAACAGTGTCTTTGATATCATCAAACCCCAGTTCCAAGTCTTGCCTGATGTCCAGATTCCTGAATACAATTTTATTGATTGCTTTTCCTTCAGGTATTAATTCCACGTCCTGTATTCCTGTTTGGGATGGTAAAACTCTTTTCTGTAAAATGGAAGCTTTCCTGCTGCGAATTTGGTTTTTGTTGCTTCTTACTTTTATCTCAATTTCCTGCCAATTTGTAATATTGTCATTTCTCTTTTGAGGAGTGATATCTTCTCCGTCTGCTACAATAAAACTGGTTTGCGCTACGATCTCTCCATTTTCCTTGAATATTAGTACAATCCTGTAATCGCCTGCATATTTTGGAAAGAAGGTTATAGAGTTCTGTATTATTTCCAGGTACCTATAAACAAATTCTTTAGTCACAATCTCCAATCGGTATTCCTCATTTGCGTAAGCAGGGTCCATTTTGATGTTTACAATATCACCCAGAAAGTATTGGGCGCTGTCAACCTGTAAGCTTAAGGCTACTGAACTGTAGATAAGAATACAAAAAATGCAAATTAGCACGATATTTTGTTTTTTCATCTTAGTTCAACGTATAATGCAACAGAGTATTGGTCGGCTGTGATGTATTTCTTTAGTTCCGAAGGGAAGGTGATTTCGAAGTCATAAATTCCATATTTTCCCTGTTTTAGAGAGTTGATTCTTGTTGCAAAGATAAGGTCTTGGGAAGCATTAAATTCAGTTCCACCGTCTGAACTATCCCATAAAATGCCTGTCATAAAATTTGAACTGTTTGTGGAGTTAATACTTGGTACATCTGGTATAGTTTCTCTAAAAATTGTAAAGATAGTCTTATTTCTTGGAGCTTTATTAATAGTAAAAGTACTATTTACTGAATCAGAATAGTTAGTGCTGCCAAGCGCAATGTCAATCTCTTCAAAATCATCAGGCTGAGCAGCTCCACCTGTATCAATACCGATAGCAGTAATATTATTCCATGTAATGCTGCTATCAAGGTCAGCTGCAAATATATTACCTGACGTAGCGTTTGCAACATGCCAATTATAGATTGACATATTGAGGAAATTTTCAATGCGAAGATCCCCTCCGCTTTGGCCATATACTGTTTGCCAAGATGAAATGTTTATCGTTTTACTGAAATTGTTGTTTGTTTCATTCAGTTCTGATATTGAATTATTGGGGTCAATCAAAATCCAGATATGATGGCTGCCAAGAGCTGCAATCCAAGTGACATTGACGGATATATTGGCACCACTATCCAAACTATCTATGGTAATATTGTTGCTTATCTGGGTCCCGCCGTTTTGTGGAATTCCATCGTAGAACTTTATAACAAAATTATTTGCAGATATACCGCCAATATTATACACTGTTGCGTTGATCGTGACGTTTTCACCTTCTGCTGGATTTGTCTTATTAAAGCTGAATTCTGAAATGTTAATAGTAAGATCAGGAGAGTTTACTGTGAACCATCGTGTTTCTGAGATGTTGCTGTTGTTTAAAATATCCCAACAGCTAACATTCCAGTAGTGGGTGCCTAAGGTGAAGTTTTCTACAGAGATAGTTGTAAGTGTTGCGTTTGTTGTAGTTATTCCGCTTACATTAACTTTATTGTCAATAGTTAAATTACAAGTCAGATTTATGCCAACATTGTCAACAGGAGTCCAGTTAAAAGTGACGTCGTTTGTATTGAAAGTCTGACCAAGTGCGGGGTGATGGAGCGGAATCCGGGGGCCGGTTGTATCAATATATAAGAATCTTCCTGAAGCATTGGTTCCAATATTGTCTGAGGGATCACTGCAGTTTACTGTCCAATTATATTTTCCGTCAGGAAGGCTGTTGATCGTATAGTTGTTTTCAATACCTTCTGTTATCGTTTTGTTGGTTTTGTTTAAGATATTATCAAATACTACAGTACAATTAGCAATCAACCCTGAATTATCAAAGGGTGTGAAGAAAAATGTTACATTGTTATTTTTTGTGCGATAACTGTTTGCAGGACTCCCTAATGAGACAGTAGGCGGCTCAGCAATTGTAAAATTCCAAGTCAGACTTGTATTCTTGTTTGTAACGTTATCACTGCAGGTAATATTCCAGAAGAAAAGCCCGTCTCTAAAACCTGATACGTTATAACTCATATTCGTACCGTTTCTTATCATTAAAGGAGCTGAATTGTTGATGATCGAGTTTATTGAAAGGTTACAAACAATTATGTCATCCATATTATCTGTTACGGTGAAATTAAATTGAACGGAGCTGATAGAAGATATGTAGCCGTCAAAAGGATTATACAATACTATCGAAGGTCCTGTAACGTCAATGTAAAATATCCATTCGCCAGACTTTCCAGTATTTGCATATATGTCAGTACAGTTTATGCTCCAATTATGTTTCCCTTCGATCAGATTTGTTATGTTTATCTTGTTATAACCGTTTTTTATAATCACTGAATCGTTTGTCTTGTTGAACTTATTATCTAATATCAAACTACAGTTTGCAAGACCAGAATTGTCAGTAACATTGAAGAAAAATGATATATTTCTTGTATTGTTCCATTGATTTGCAGGCGGGCTTAAAAGAGTGATAACAGGCGGCCTTCCTACTGTGAAATTGTTTGTTGCACTTGTATTTTTATTAGATGCATTATCCCAGCATGTTACATTCCACCAATGCAGCCCATCCAGCAGGCCGCCAATTGTGTAATTAGTGGCTGTCCCGTTTGTTGCAGGGATTAGGAATGTGTTGTTTATTTTCCCGTCCAAAGTAATATTACATTGCAGCTCATTATCAATGTTGTCGGATGCAGTAAAATTGAAATTAACTGTACTTTTGTTTAATGTTGTGTCTCCTGGAGAATTTAAAGTAATCTTAGGGTATGTCCAATCAAGATGTAATGTTCTTTGGGATGAATTTCCCTGTGTGTTTGTTAGGTCTGTACAATTAACACTCCATGTGTGGTTACCTTGTATTGTGTTATTAACAGTAAAAGAGTTGACAGCTCCGTTAATGATTCTTGTTTGGTTTGTTGTGTTAACCTTGCCGTCAAAAATTATTGAGCAATTTCCCAAATCTGAACCATCTGTTACATTGTAGTAGAATGTTATATTTTGTGTATTGTTCCACATGCCATCTGGCGGTGCAATCAGCGTTATTATGGGCGGAATTATAATATTAAACGACCAAGAACCGGTCGAGAATTTATTGCCTGCATTATCCCAGCATAGTACACTCCAAGTGTGGGCTCCATCTGACACGTCATAAACTAAATGGGATTTTTTAATCCCATTAAACGCAGGAATATTTGCATTGGCTAAATCAACAACACCATCCAATGTCAAATTGCATAATAAAACATCGTCCATATTGTCTGTTGCTGTAAAATTAAACTGGATTGTTGTGTTTGTTACAAAATTTTCATTGCCTGGCTCATTTAAGATGACAAAGGGATTGGTCAGGTCAACATATAATATCCTTGAAGAAGAGTTGCCTGTGTTACCGCCTGTGTCTGTGCAGTTAATACTCCAATAGTAGTGCCCTTCCATTATCAGGGTAATGTTGATGTCATTATTTGCCCTGTTTAAAACAGGAGTTTCGTTAGTTTTATTGTAAGTGCCATTGAAAATTAAACTGCAATTTGCAAGGTTTGCATTGTCAGTTACAAAGTAGAAGAAAGTGATATTATCTGAATTATTCCATAATCCGTCCGATGGGGCTATAAGGCTTACAGAAGGGGGAGAGCCTACTGTAAAATTGTAAGTTAAGCTGGTGTTTACATTATCTGCATTGTCATGACAAGTTACATTCCAGAAATGGATACCGTCCTGAATAGCGCTTATTGAGTACTGCTTCCGTGTGCCGTTATCAGCAGTTATTGGAGATGTATTATTTATTTTGCCGTCAAGGGTCAGATTACAGGATAAGGATGTGTCCATATTATCAGTTACTGTAAAATTCAAGTCCACTGAATCAATATTTAAATCTGCTCCAGGTTCTGGCACATCCAGTATGATCGTTGGCTCTGTTAAGTCAATATAGAATGTTATAGTAGTGGAGTTCGTGGTCCTTAATGAAAAATCTGTGCAATTAACATTCCAATTATGGGTGCCTTGTTGAATACCGGTTATAGTGAAATTGTTATTATTATTGTTACTGATAGTGTAATTACTTTTATTTATATTATTGTCAAGTATTAGGGTACAATTAAGGATTGTGCTTACGCTCGAAGGCAGGTAGATGAATGTGATGTTTTTGTTTGAAAACCAAATGTTTGGTGGTTTGGGCGATATTAGTTCAATCGTTGCGCCTGCTAAATTAGTTGTGAATCTTCGTGTCTCTGTGGTGTTTGTGTTGCCTGCATTGTCAGTACAGGTGATGTTCCAGGTATGATTACCCTGCACTATATCTGAAATTGTAATGTTTGTTACAGAGCCGTTTGCTGCGTTTATTGTTTTTACAATTATTCCATCGAGAGTTAGATTACAGGAAATGTTGCTGTCCATGTTATCTGTTGCTGTGAAATAAAATTCCGTAGTATTAATGGTGAAATTTTGGCCATTAGCGGGTACAGAAAGATTGATTGAAGGCTTTATGATGTCAATATAAATTGTGTTTGTGGAACTATTACCTGTATTTCCCTCGCTGTCAGTACAATTAATGCTCCAGTTATACCGGCCTTGCGGCATATTATATACAGTAATTGTATTATTTTCATTGTTTGAAATCGACTTATTGGTTTTATTTAATTGATTATTTAGGATAAGGCTGCAGTTGTCAATTTCTAAATTAATATCGTATACAAAGAATTCGAATGATACATTGTTATAATTTATCCAACCGCCTGGCGAAACCAAATAAATATTAGGCGGGGTTTCATCGCTTGTTAATTCAAACAATGAATAGTCAGAACCGTAATAATAATAACTTTTGTTGGTTTGAACGACAGCTGAATACCAACCGGCGGACTGATTTCCGGAAGACCAGTTATAATAATACAATCCTAAAGAGTCTGTATCACCTAAGCTTTGGTTTACCCATTTCTCTGCGGATTTCAGGGTTATTGAAACAGGGCTTACAATATCATCTTCGAGCTCTCTGGAGCGGGCAGAGGAAGTATCAGATGAAAAAATCATCCAGACTGTTACACTATAGTTAGTTCCTGCGGTTATACCAAGCTGGTTAAAACTGAAACCGATTAAATCCGACTCTGGCGGATCGTCATACCCATCGTTATATATAACAATGCCTTTGGTGATGTCAGCACTATTTTTTTTGAATGTTTCGGCGTATACGTTTATCGATCCAAGGGTGTCGCGTTCTGTATACCATGAACTTGGATTAAATTGTGATTCGCCGTCAGGCACTTTGTTGTTATACTGGTGAGTCCTATTTCTAGATTCGCTTTCGCCATTGTTTATATAGGGGATCCAGTTAGAATCATTGCTTAATAAATACGGGAACCACATGTTTTGATATAAGTAACCAGGACTGCCTTCTGCTGCACCAAACCGGGCGAACAAATCTGCTTTGACCATAATTTCTGTTCCTGTGAACCATATAGTATAATTAACCTGAGCGTATGAAGGTTTAATGGTAGAAATGTTTCCGGTGATTGAGATTTTTGTGAAAACTGGTCCGGTTTCAACAATGGTGGTTTCATTAGCGAATAAATAATCATTTTGCTGGACAATAAATGGAGCAATTGTTGAATTTGGGTTTGTAAGCAGTGTATTATTAACGGTTATGTTCCAAATTCCACCTGAACCAGGGTGGAGCGTATGGTCTTTATAGTTTTTTAAAGAGGTTCCTTCATCAAAATGCAGGGTTAAAGATTCACCTAAATAAGATAACATTAACTGATCCTTGTTAAGACTTAGTCCGCCGTACTGGACGCTTTTGCTTGAACCGGTAAAGCTTAAAGTTGGCTGAGTGTAGCTTGGTTTGGATTTTGGTCTTGAGACCGTATCAAAGTATATATAATAAAATCTTTTGAAACCGGAAGAGGTTGTAGAGTTCATTATCCAGATTACCTTACCTATAGCGTTAGAGGTCGCATTATATCTAGTGGAATTATCAAATTGTGAGAAAATCTCTTTAGATATATTATCAGACCATTCGATAACCCTAATAGAGTTTTGATCAAAGGCCTGATCACCAAAACCAATATCAATAAGCAGGTCTGTAAAGTTAATCTGTTGTTCTATAAGCTTGTCTTTTCTAGTGATATTTGTGCTATTTATCTCAACAGGAACCCTAAAACGCCAAGAAGTGTTCCACCAGGAGGCAGTAGCGTTACCCATGATAATGTCCAGTACAATGGAAGTAGATAATGGGTAAGACTCTAAGTTTGTTATGTTGGAGCTGATCTGTACTGTCGATCCTTCTTCATAGGTTGCAGCGTCGGTCGAAACATTGATTACAATCACATCTGGCAGACGAACTGAAAAATTATAAGTGCTGCTGCTTCCCCTGTTATGGCTCTCGCTTGTGTCTGTACAGTTAACACTCCAGTTGTACTGGCCAGTGGGCAGGTAACTTATAGAGAAGTTTAGCGTTATACTTTCAATAATCCTGCTTGCGTTAGACTTGTTGAACCTGTTATTTATGATTAAACTGCAATTAGCAATGTTTGAGCTTATATCGGTTACATTATAGTAAAGAATGATGTTATTAGTATATGTTAATCTGGAATTATTTAACGGGCTTTCTAATCTTACTATTGGCGGACTAACATCGGTACCTACCCTTAATAACCTGGTTGAGGAGTTTGCGGTGTTTGTACCTGTACTATTGTCAGTACAATTAATGCTCCATGAGTAGTCGCCGTTTTTTAGGTTTATAATTGTAAAATTTAAGGTTAAATCTTCTGTAATGGATGAATTGGTCTGATTTATTGTGTTATTTATAATCAAACTGCAATTTGCAACGCCGGATGCAAAATCTGAAACATTGTAAACAAAAGCAACATCGTTATCTGTGCTTAAGTAGTTGTTTTCAGGCTGCTCAAGATTAATAACCGGACCATCAGTATCACTGCCTACCACCAGGAACCTTACAACAGATGAGTTAGTGAACAGGTCTTCTGAGGTGTCAGTACAGTTAATATTCCATAAATAATGGCCGGGAGGCATTGTTAGAGTGAAATTTAAAGATACATCCCTTGTAATGGAAGCATTTGTCCTGTTAATGCTGTTATTGATAATCAGGCTGCAGTTTGCAACCGATAGTTGTTGTGAGACATTATAAATAAAGCTCACATTTCCATCAATATCCTGCGTATTGTTAGCCGGCGATTCTAAATAAATAAACGGCCCGGAGGTTACTTTTATAACTGTAAGGTTTCTTACTTCGGATGAGTTAGTGTTTGCATTGTCAGATGCATCAGTACAATTAATACTCCAATTATATTGTCTTGTTGTTAACGTAATAACTGTGAAATTTTGTCTGATGCCCTTTATTATAGAGCGGTTAGTTTGTTCTACAACACCATCAAAAATTAAGGAACAGTTGGATATATTTGAGATGTCATCGGTTACATTATAGCTGAAAACACGAATACCATCAGTATCCAGGGTATTATTTGATGGGGAAATCAGGCTGACTTTGGGGGCAGAAACATCAATTGTTACGTTTAATACCCGCATTTCAGAAGAATTTTTGTTCTTATTATCAGACGTGTCAGTACAATTAACGCTCCAATTGTACATGCCTGGCAAAAGACCGATCACATTAAAACTCTGGGTTTCTCCCTCAGTTATTGTAGATATATTTGTCTGATTTCTCTTATTGTTCAGTATCAGGCTGCAGTTGGATATTCCATTGATATGATCTGTTACATTATAATAGAAAATACGGTCACCGTCTGTCTCTAATGTGTTGTTTTCAGGCGAGATAAGGCTTATTACCGGCGGAGAGTTGTCCAAATGCACGATGAAATTCCAGGTTGTGCTGTTTCCAATGTTAGGAGGTGATGCGGTATCGGTACAGTTAATGTTCCATGTATGGCTGCCATTAGCTATGTTATCGACTATAAAACTCTGGCCGGGTACGCTTTCTTGAATTTTTGTTGAGTTTGTCCGATTGAATTTATTATCCAGGATAATTGAGCAGTTCGATATACTTGTTGCAATATCGGTAACCCTGAACAAAAATGTGATATTACCGTCTGAATCAACCAGGCCGTTGTTTGTAGGATATTCCAGGGTAATCTGCGGAGGTGTCTGGTCAAGGCCGATTGTTAAGTTTCTTTTTTCGGAGCCAGCTTTATTGTTCCATGTAGAATCATCAGTACAATTGACTTGCCACCAGTAGTCTCCGTTTGGCATGACAACTGTGAAATTCTGAGAAGTTTCTTCAATAACAGTATAATTAGTATCGTTTATTGTATTATTGATGATCAGGGAACAATTGGCAATACCCGATGCGAAATCACTGACATTATATCTAAACACGACTGTATTGTCTACAAGCTGAGCATTTTTTGGTGGGAACTCCAGATTAATGTTAGGTCCATCTGTGTCAGTGCCAACTGTAAGGTTTCTTGCATATGTTACATTTGTGTTCTTTAATTCTGATCCGTCATAACACTTTATGGTCCAGCTGTATGTCCCTGTTACAAACCCGGTCACTGTGATATTCTGGGTTCTGCCTTCGTTTACGGTAACATTTGTCTGATTAATTGTACCGTTAATAATTACACTGCAATTTGTGATGTTTGATATTGCATCTGTAACATTAAAAATAAATGATACATTTCCTGTTGTGCTTTGAGATGTTTTGGCGGGCGATATTACCTTTATATGAGGCGGAACATTATCATACTTTACACTGAAGTTCCGGCTGACAGATATGTTAGAAAATCGCGCAAGACTATCATCTGTACAGTTGATATACCAGTCATAATCGCCGTCATGGAATGAATTATTTACAATGAAGCTCTGGGTTGAGCCGTCTGTCGGAAGATTATTTTTTGACATGTTTAGCGTGTTATTGATATATAAGTCACAGTCAGCAGTGGACGTATACTGGTCAACTACCTTGAAGAAAAATGTGATATTTGAATCAGTGTCAGTCCAGTTGTTAGGAGGGCTAATAAGATAGATCTTAGGAAGGTCATAATCCATAGAAATTATCAGTGTGCGGGCGGGTGCTGCATCATAATTAGAGAAATTATCAGAACAGTTGACAGTCCAAAGATAGTTGCCGTTATGCATGTTGTATACAGAAAAATTTAAGCTGGTTCCTTCTGTAATAGATGCGTTTGTCTTGTTGATTGTGCTGTTTAGCATCAGTGAACAATTTACTATTGATGATAAAGTGTCTGTTGCATTGTAATAGAAAGTTATGTTGTTAAAAACGGTTAGGTTGTTGTTTTCTGGTGATACAAGGTTTACCACTGGACCGGTCTGGTCTTTTATTATTTGAAAATTAGTATAATTTGTTGCGTTATTATAGTTAACAGATGTTATAAAAGTCACAGCTGAATACCAACCAATGGATAAACCAAAACTGCTTATATTAAAACTAAAAATTCCGTCTGACCCTGTCTCACCTATTGTCCTATTAACCCAGACCTCTTCTTGGCCGGCTCTGGAGATATCGTCATTTAGGTCTATTGTGGTTGTGGCATAGATATAGTCTGTGTAAAAAATGGTTGTAGAGGCGGGATCACCGGTTACAACTGCAATATGCAATAGACCGCTGCTTTCGTTGATGTAATCGGAAATAGCTGACTCTGTGAAATTTGTTATTGTATTATCTGAAGTAGATGAATGTCGACCAAACAGGTCCCAGCTTTTTTCTGTATAGTTCCATAAATATAAAATCGTGGGAGTTGATTGAGATTCAGTGTATCCTTCCCAATGGAAAGTTAAATTCTTCATGTCAGATACGTTTCCAGAGGTGTTTATCACGAATCTGTGGCTTTTTTCTGTGTTTACATCTCCTGAACTGGCATATTGATTGTTTGATTGTTTAATGTTTGTATAAAACTGAGACGAGAATTCAACCTCATTTTGAAGAACCGGTCCAACGTTTGGCGGCTGCGGTCCGCCCCCGGATGGATTATTACTATTATAAGCCTTATGACCGCTTGTCTGATAAGCAGAGTAGTTATAAATCTGGGTGCCTTCAATTACAATTGTATCATAACCAGGATCTAATGCGTCAGAATTATTATAATAAACGTAATAATTGTTTTCATCAACTGCGTCTGCTGATATGTTTGCTTTGAAAGCTACGCTGCACCATGTTGAATCATCACCTCCTATTATCTGGCAGGGAATTACTGTGAAATAATCGGACTGGTTTTTTATAATTCGAAACTCATTTATGCAATCTGTTATACTACCAGCAAGCCCTGTAACATTAACTGTAACCAGATATTCATTTCGATTTATTCCACCGGTTTCGTTTAAGAATATTGCTTTTCTTCTTGCCCAGGCAGTATTCCACCATCGTAAGGAGGTATTGCCAAGTATAATGTCTGTTGAGGAACTGCCATTAATCGGGTTGCCTAGCTGGTCAGCTATCCTGGTTGTAATATTGATCACTTCATAGGCTTGTGTTCCCTGCTCATACATTGTATTATCGGTATTAACAACAACGTTCAGATTTTGCAGAATAGTTATTGTTAAGTTCCTTGTTTGGGAGGTGTTTTGGTTTACCTGAAATGAATCGTCAGTACAGGTAATATTCCAAAGATAATAACCTTGTTTTAGGCCAACAACAGTGATAGTCTGGGTTATCCCTTCAAAAACAACATCCAGAGTTTCATTAGCTGTGTTGTTTATCATAAGCGTACAATTTGTTATTCCAGAAGATGCGTCAGTTACGTTGAATTGGAAAGCTATTGTTCCGCTTGTCAGTTTTGCATCATTGCCAGGATATAGCAGAGTAATATGAGGGAAATCTGAGTCTACTATAAGGGTTAAATTCCTTGTCGAAGAATTATCCCTGTTTGCGTTGCTGGATGTGTCTGTACAGTTGATGGACCAATTATACTGGCCTATCGGCATATTATTAAAAGTGAAATTATTATCGTCCCTGTTACGGGATTCAGTAAGGTTTGCGCCTTTTTTTGTAATATTTATCTTATTGTTGATGATCAGGCTGCAGTTAGCGATATCTGCGAGCTTGTCGTAAACGCCAAAATAGAAGACTATATCATTATTAGAGGTCTTATAGTTATCTTCTGGGTCACCTAAACGTATTTCGGGTGGGGCTCTATCGTCACCAACAATAAAATCATATTTTGCAGATTGGCCCAGATTTTTGCTGCTGGAGTTGTCGTAACAATCAATCCTGTAATCATAAGTGCCGTTTTCCAAAGTCAGGTTGAAGTATTGAGATATACCCTCTTTAACGGTCAGGTTTGTTTTTACAAGTATCAAGTTTATGTAGATACTGCAATTCGATATATTTGATACAGCGTCGGTTGCATTATATTCAAAGTTGATAACATTTGGCAACCCGTCAGCTCCTTCTTTTGGATATTCCAGGTTTATTACAGGGCCTGTCTGATCTGAAGCATCAAAAATTGTGGTCTCAAAAGATATGTCGCCTTCTGTGTCATTACAATAAAAAGTGATATTATGCTGACCGATCGTAATCGGTCCGGTATGATTGTAGAAGTGAATTGCGGTGTCATTTTGTAATGTGATGTTTGCCTGCCTGTCAAAACTATACACACACCATCCACTGCTTTCGTAATCTGTGTTATTTAGGGTAAGATTCACCCAGAACTCGGTCGCATCAACTGTAGTACTATCCAGCGGTGATTCTACAATAATCTTTAAATAGCTTATGTTGAATTCATAGCTGTCATTAAGATAAGAGCCGTCCTGATTCTCTAAAAGGATCCCGGAAGCGTCGGTAATCGCTGCGTATGTCCTGTACTTACCGAGCATACGTGAGTTTGTTGACCAGTTATTTGTATTCCAGAAAGAAGATATGTCTATAGTCTGATTTACTGAAATATTTATTGATTGATTGTATAAGACCTCGATTAGATTCCAATTGCTTTCGCCATACTTTTGAACTGTCAATGCGAGTCTTGCTGACATATTGATCAAGCCGTAATTTTCAACTTTTGATGGAGTATTAATGTTGACGTAAATACCTGTCCAGTTTATCGTATCGTTATAAAACGGCTCTCCGTCCATATTAATACCTCTGACCCTTATCTTTCTATTGTTGGTATTGGTCCATGCGCTCAGAATTGTCTTATTTACAACTTTTTTGGTGCAGTTATAATTATAACTGCCTTCGGACCCGTATTCGCTTGTCAGGCTGCAAAAATAGTTAAAGTCATAATCGCTGCCGTCATAAAGCTGTATCTCTAAATCAGGATACACATTCAAAGCATTTACAGATCCAGAAGCATTGTAATAATTGACTTCTACATAAATATACATATCTGATATTTTTGTGTAGTTTCTATTGCCAATTGTTGTATAGTCCACAAATTCAGACTGGCCTTCGCCATCAATTTCGTTAGTTGTGGTGATTGCTGTATAGACATAATCTGTGTAAAATGTGTCTGAACTATCCGGTTCATCAGTAACAACAGCAAAGTCCAAAAATCTGTTTGTTTCATTAATATAATCAGAAAGATCTGATGTTTTGGAATATGTAATTGTGCCATCTGTTGAACCTGTATACTCGCCAAGGTTTTCCCAGGCCCCTAAGTTATAATCCCAAATATATAATACAGCCCTGGTAGAGCCTGAATCGTGGCCTTCCCAATATAATTCTATCTTGCTAATCAAAGATATATCTTCAGTTATAATGAACCTAAACCTATGGCTTCTTAGATCATTTTCCTTCTCTCCGGCATAAGTATTATCAGAATCATCTATTGCTTCATATTTTGCAACTGTAAATGCCACTTCTCCAGCAATATTTGGACCTGTTCCAGGCGGACTTGAATCTACGCCTTGGCTTGCATATGCTCTGTGGCCGTCTGCTAAATAATTACTAAAATTATAGTGCTTTCTTCTTGAATTATTGTAGCCTATTACTGTCTGTTCACCTGTTTCTAAATCACTGGAAAGATTTTCAGTGTGTTGAGACAAATTAACAATCTTATCCTGCTTATAGCTATTGTTTAAAGTCTGTACTGAAATTATTGTTAATATTCCAGCAATGGTAAAAGATTTGCTGGAACTGCTTATAGAATTGGAGTTAGGGGAAGCTGTATCATTAGACCAGATTTTATAGTTGTATATGTCAACGACAGACGTATCTGTAAAAGTATAACTGTACTGATTATTGCCAAGATAGGTCATCTCGTAAAAGTAATTAGTTCCTGCAGATTGCAGACTGACATTTACAAAGACTTTGCTGACATTATAATAGGAATCTGTAACATTGGCAAGAATTGTGACAGGTGAGCCCGCCGATACAGTAGCCGGGTTTGCGCTTATTGAATCTATATCAATAATCGGCGCATCTCCGTCAATAGTTATTCTTCTTGTTCCTGAACTATTTTTATTTCCTGCATCATCCCAACAGGTAACATTCCAAAAATGGGTTCCGTTATTCATATATACTGAAACATTTGTTGGAGTATCATTCAAAGAAGCTATGTTTGATATATTTATAACTCCGTCAATCGTCAGGTTACAGGTCAGATTATCATCTATATAGCTGTCAAAAGCTGTCCAGTTAAAATATATGTCAGATACAGAATAATTGATAAGATCTATGGGAAGATTCAGGCTGACATTCGGGGCAGTCCGATCAACTGTGAAGTTTGTTATGCCCATATTAGACTCATTATTTGTATTATTATATGAGTCATTGCATTTAATATAGTATTCATAATTGCCTTGTACTAGGTTCCCCAGAACAGCACCATAGCTATTGGCGCCATTATCAGTCATAAAGGATCCTTCAGTTATAAAATTAAATAAAGGGTCAGCGTCATCATATTTACAGGTTGCCTCTTCATTAGTGCTGATGTTTAAAGTAACGGAATTGTCGTTAATATATGATCCATTTTCAGGGTATACTATCGTTATTGTCGGAGCACCAATGTCCTGGCTGACGGTAAAATTATATGTAGCTGAGGCGTTTGAGTTTCCTGCTTCATCAGTGCAGTTTATGCTCCAGTTATAGCTGCCAAGTGCTAATATCTGAGTGATTCTCTGGCCGGAAGTGTCTTTTGATATTACAGTATCGTTGGATTTGTTATATGCTCTGTTTAATATTAAGGAGCAGTTAATAATATCGGTAAGGTCAGATACATTAAATTCAAATTCAACAGTTAATGAGGTTTCCCAGACTGAGTTGTTTTCAGGCGACTCTAAAAAAATGTATGGCGCTTCAGTATCAACAAATACTGTGTAGTTGGATGAGTAAAAGTCTGAATTTCCAGCAGCATCGAAACATCTGATATTCCATTTATAGATGCCGTCAATCAGGTTTAACGTTATATTATTTTCTGATCCAGTTGCTGGATTCAGAATTGTCTTGTTTGCCTGCCAGCTGGTGCTGAAATTAGACCAAAGTGTGCAGTTTGCAAGCTCCATGTTGTCAGTTGGAGTGAAGTTGAAGTCTACAAAGGATGAACCGACCGCTTCTGTGTTTGGAGGATAGTCCAGAGAAGATATTGAAGGTGGTGTTGAGTCTACTTTTATTGTTCGGTTATTCAGGCTGAAGTTGGAATTTACTAACGTGTCATAGCATTCAATGTTCCAGAGGAAATGGCCGTCTGTTGTGAATGTTTCGTTGATGCCGTGTATCGTAGAATCCGTAATGGTTGATGTATTGGTCTGCTTTAAGCTCCAACCGGATTCGTTTGTCCAAAGACTGCAGTAGTCAAAATCGTCGTTTGTAGTTGGAGTGAATGTAAAATTAATGTTTCTTGCTGTGTTCCATGTGTTGTTTTCTGGTGCATCTAGGCTGACAGTCGGGGGGGTGGTATCTGGAAGCGCCATAGTTATTGTATCAGAGGCGTCCATATTATCATCACCAGTTGTTGAACATACAGCATCTGTCAATATAGTATTACTAGCATCTAGTGAGCATGCTTCTATCTGCCATGAAATCTGCTGATTGCTGACGCTTCTTCCCCAACTTAAACAAGTGACTATCCCATCTGCTTCGCTGTCACAAACTGAATTGCTAGTTGTGTAATCAACATCAATAACTTTGAAATTTGAAGCGCCGCAAGTCCTTGTGATTGCGATAGTGTCATCCTCT
Source organism: Nanobdellota archaeon (assembly GCA_043818675.1). GTDB lineage: Archaea > Nanobdellota > Nanobdellia > Woesearchaeales > DATDXC01 > JBDRFR01. The sequence goes on along the minus strand of JBDRFR010000048.1, from coordinate 7,138 downwards.
AACCAGACAGTCCATGATTCTGGTTTATCGTTAGTTTCATCATACTGCCCATGACACCAGGTGTTTTCTCCAACTGCCAGACTATCGGCATCACAATTTAGATAATCATCCTGCAGCATGCCGTTTGCTGCATCGCTTGCTATCTGCCATATCCTTGTTTCTTCCCAAGCATCAATAGTTAAGGGACCAAGATAAAATATTTCTGGAGAAACATCTGGAGCATCAAACTCATAATAGATATTATATGCATTGCCTGATATTATATTCATATTCCAGCTTAATGAGATACTCTCATTATCTTCAGTAATTGTTAATCCTGGCTGAGCTGTGATTATGAAATCTATTGGCACAACTTCTGTTATATCTCCATAATAATCTTGATTGGCTTTTATTGTAAAATTCATAATATAAGGCACAAGCGGGTAGATTCTTGTAGGTCCATTTCTTGTTACATCAAAGTCAACATAACTTTGTACCGAAAAAGAATCAATCCTATTAGGTTTTCCGTCGTAAGTGACAGCGGTTATATTCATTATGTATTCTCCTATATCACCTACTGTATAATTAGTGTAGTAATCAGGAAGATTAGTGACAAAATAATAGTCACATTCTGGAGAAATACTAATATTATCATTCATTGTTGTTAAAATCGTATCAGTGCCTGATGGGTCGGTAATCACTAAAGTCACATTAGCATCACATACCATATGGCCCTCATGATCCAGAATTCCGATTCCGATAAAAGCGGTCTCATCTGGCAAGTAGATGCTTTTATGCGTGTTTATAGTTACTAATCCTATCTCTGTAAATGCCGGATCGATCCTGTCAATTGGGATGTTGTATTCAGTGCCAGGGATCAGTTCCATTATTTTTTTCCAATCACCATAGCACTTCTGTTCTGAAAAATTCCAGTCTTTGCATTTCCAAAGCTCTTGTCCCTGAGCAATTGCTGTTATTGAGCCGTTTGTGAAATTTATTCGAGATGGATCAATTGCATAGGATTTTATCGGATTTTTATTTTTAATCTGTATCTTTTTATTGGGTACGTCATCGATTCCAAGTTCCAGGCTTTGGTTCTCTTTTAAATTGACTTTTTCCAGCTTAACTTTCTTAAAATTCTTGTCTTCAAAACTGAATTCCAGATCATATGTTTCTTTTTTAATTTTATCAAATTTTTGCTTGTAGATTATCTCTTTGTTTTTGGAATCTTTTATCTTGATCCTGTTTTCAAGCTCTAAACCAGCGGGAACAGAAATGTTTCTTACCCTGAGGAACTGATTGCTGAGTGTAGTAATCCATACCTTTGTTTCAACAGGCGGTTCTGGTTTTTTTCCGCGGCTGTTTATCTCTTCAATTGGGATTGTAACATAAACGGGCTGGATCTGCGGAAGGTTTATTTTTGCTGGCTTTGCATCATCAGGTATTAACGGCTCTTCTGGCAAAATTATTTCATCTTCTTGTATTATAATTTCAGGAATAGGTTCAACCGTGAGATTTGGCTCTAAAGAACCTACTGCGGCTCCAGTTATGCCACCTTTTACTAATTCTTTCCAAATCATGTTTAGAAAATCTAATATTTTATTCAAAATAAAGCTTAAAAATGAGCCTGTTTTTTCTACAACAGATCCTTTTCCGGGTGGATCGTAAGTTATGTTTATCTTTGTGTATTCCTGAGTAGATGCGTGAGGGGATTTTATATACAATGCAAATTCTTTTGTCTCATTTTTCATGAATGGCTGCCATGAGCATTGCAGCCCATGTACCCCTTCAAAAGGAATAATTTTGCATGATTTGTCTGCGCCTGTAATGTCCCATAGGGATTCATTATATTTCCATGTATAAATTGTCGGGTAATTTATTACTGGTTTGCTCCCAATATTTTTTATCGTGATATAAGCCTTGTATGTTGTGTTTATTGCCATTGTTCTTGTGGTAATATTGTCTTCTTCTAATAGGTCAAATGTGGATTGGAAGAAAGCTTTTGATGCATTAACTTCTATGTCTTGTGAAGAAATGTTAATGATCTGGTCGCCTGCAACTATTTGTGAGCTAAACCTGCTTTTTGTTACGTTATAAGGCGCTCTAATCTTATATTCAATAATCAATAGCTCGTCTTTTTGAATTGTATTGATTGGAAATCGTATATTTCTTTTTCCTAAAATTGAGTTAGAAGGGGGATTTGATATTGTCCATCCATCTTCAAAATTATCTACCAGGGAAATGTTAGTCATATTTACGGAATTATTGTTCCATATACCAAATCTTACATTCATTTCCCTGCCTATTCCAACACCATTGCTTTGCTCACGATATACTTTTAAATGAGATGTTTCAATTTCGAAAACTTCTGCGAATGCAGGGTCATATTTGGTTAAGCTGAAATTATAGGTCCTATCAGGGGAGATGTCCATAATCTTATTCCAGTTTCCATAGCAGGATTGGCTTGAAAAATTCCAATCTTTGCATTTCCATAATTCTTTTCCCTGCGCAACTGAACTGACAACAGCGTTTGAGAAATTCAGTCCGGATGGATCTATTGCAAAAGCATTAATAACTGACTTGTCTTTAATTGCTATCTTTTCAGATAAGATCTCGTCAAATCCAAGGTATAGGTTTTGCAGGCCTAAGTTTTGAAACAGAATCTCTTTGCTGTCAATATTGATCAAAACATCATATAGTCTCTCTGCAAGAATCTGCTGGGTAATTCCTTTTTCTCTTATGAATCTTACAGTAAAATTAACGTATCTGCCTTTATAATCCTTGATTATCAAATTCCTGCTGATGTTTTGGATGGATAATTCTTTAGCATTCAATGAAGCGTTTGCTACTGTAAAATTAGCAGCCAACACTTTCAATGAATTGTTTATTTCAGTGATTGCTTCCATCATGTAATGTCCTGCACTTGGGGGCACAAAAGACATATTGCTTTCCAGAAGTTCTTTGTAAATGAAAAAACCATTTTGGGAGTATATCTGTATTCTTGTAATGTTGGCGTTTGACCACACATATATTATCTCACCGACAAAATAGGTTTTCTTGTCAGTACGAATTGTGAAATTAATATCTGTTATGTTATCTTTTATCAGTTCACTAATTAATTTATCACTTAAGTTAATTAAGTTTAGTGTTTTATTAATTGTTAAATTATCTGCGGGGATTGCAGTAATATCTGGAATTAAACCTGTTAAATTTACTTTAGTGATATTTTCTAACGGTAAATGAATGGAAGAAATGTTAGTTATATTTTCAATACCTATATTTGTTGTATTAGCAGCCTTATCTGTTAAATTATGGGGGATAATCATCGATTCATTAAGTGCTGGCTCATGCTCTTTCTCATCTGAACTATTGATTTGTGTTGTAAGAATCACTTCTTTTAAAGGAATAGTAATATTTTTTAGCTTAATTTTGTTTGTAAGTTCGGTTATATTTGAGATGCCCCAGCTATAAAGGCTTTGTTTTGTATAAAAATTGCCCTGTGACATTATTATTGTAATTAATCTATAAACATCGGGTGCGATATTATCGTTATTGTTAATTGTAATCTGGAATTTGTCGTATTCTAAATGCTTAATCAGCACAACAAAATCAGGATTTGTCTCTTGCCCATAGACATAAGTGCTAATCTTTTCAACAGCAGGCTTTTTTAGGGCGGATTCGAGAATGTTTCGCTCTTTTGTTACGATGCTCCCAAAATCTACATCAATTACTGCTGCTTTGGAAATCTCAAAATAGTATGGAATATGCTCTTTTATTTCTTCAAGGCTTATTGTTTTTGAAGGGATATTTTCTTCTCTAAACCATGTGAAAGTGGATTTTTTTAGTATTTGTTTCCCTTTAATGATCGTTGTTATTACAAGCGTGTATTCACCGGGTTCAATTTTTTCGTCTGATGCAATATGGACTCTGAATTTATTTTCACTAAGTTTTGATAATAAAAGGTTGAAAACTGGATTTTCACTTTGCCCATCAACATAAGCTGTAACCTGTTCAATTAACTGAGAATTGAAAAGTTTATCATATGCTGTTTTTCTGGATTCTACTTCTTTTGCAAAATCAAAATCGATAATAACATCCTGCTTAAGTTCAAATGCAAGCTGTTTTTTTCTGGATATAACTGTAAAACTATATTCTATTGACTCGTTATCTAATTTTGCCTGGATTTTATAAGTTCCTGCCTTTGGCGGGATAAATGTTGTGTTTTCCAAAATATCCAGGAAAGTGAATAGCTCATTATCGATTAATATCCGAAATTCGGTAATATTGCCTGAAACGTAAATCCGGACTATTTCGCCCAGTTCGTAAACAGGCTTGTCTGTCTGGAGTTTATCTGATGCAAATATCTGTTTTTTTGTAATAACATCAAAAACAGAAGAACCAAGCAAATTACTGTCTTTTCCAAGCTCTATGTAATATTTACCAGGCGCTTTTGGTACGAATTGCAGTGTATTATCCCAAAAGTCCAGAAAATAGTAGATACTTTCCTGATTAGAGATTGAAAATGTGTAATTGCCACTTTTTGAAAAGTTAAGGCTTATTGTGACAGTTTGACCTAATATGTATTCAGGCTTGTCAGGCTTTATTGAGATGGTTTTAATTGATTCGCTATCAACATGAAATTTTTTTGTCAGTTTTGTATTATTTGTAAGTAAAACAGTGATCGTATAATTACCTGTTTTTGGCGGGCTAAAAATTAATGGGCTTTTGATTGAGCCAAAAAATGAATAGGAATTGTTTGTTCCTGTAATATTAAGCTGTTTTATCTGTGCCGGGCTTTTGATAAGAATAATAATTGGTTCACCTATATAATAGTCAGTCTTGTCTAAAATTAGTTCAGTATTGTTAGGTTTTTCAATTACAAAAAATTCTGTAATATTAATTGTTTCTTTAGTTGTTCTATTCCATATCTTTATCAAGTAGGAGCCGGTTTTATTGAGACTGAAACTTGGCTTGTTTAGCGTGAAATTGGAAGCATTATTGAAAACTGTAACATTTATGTTTGTTAATTCATCTATATTAATTGATATATTCTCATCTATATAGAACCAATTCTTCTCTAAAATTGAACTAGATTCAAAGCTAGCTAAAGCTAACAATATAATTAATTCTAGAGTCAAGACTACTAGTCTTGTCTTTCTACTTTTCATCACATTTGCGCCTTTTGCGCCCCCAAATTAAAAATATGAAGTGAGTTAATATCTATGAAAATTGAGATCAAAACTACTAAATATATAGTTAAAAATTAGACTATTTATACAAATATCACGTTTAAATTTTAACAATACACATACCCCCAACTTTATACATACCTTAAAGAAAGTAGTTCTTATAGTTTTCTATTCACTTGGAAGTAGATAAGAGCTGGAGTAGTTTGATATGCTGGGGTGAATTTTTTTAATAACATATCTGGGTCATGCTTAGCAAAAGATTATTACAATTGTCTGATTTTTTTGGGTAATATTTGGGAATGTTTTCTATATATTGTGGTTTTTTGCTTGTGCAGATATGTTTGATTATTTGATAAATTTGTGGTTTGAAACATTACTTTTCAATATTGAAGAATGAAAAGGGAATTCTTTCCAATTTAGCGACCAAAGTGTGCTATTAAGGAAAGACATAAGGGCAAGAATTGTGTTTATCAAAGAGGCGAAGCCGATTCATCAAAACAAAGAAAACTCTATTTATATCCAAATAATTTATTGTAATCTTTATGGTCTACAATGTTCAGAACAAATAAAAAAATTTCAACTTTACTCCCCTCAATAGTGTAGAGCATTCTCCAATAATTGGATAATTCAACCCTATACAAATTTTGAATTCCAATATCTTTCAATGATTTCGGGATTAGTTTTTTAGCGATAGGGTTTCCAAATTGAGGATTATCTTTTAATATTGCTTTGATCCTTTCTATTGAGTTTAAAATGCTTTGAGATTCTTTATCACTTCTCTTTTTTAATTCAAGGTAGCTATCCTTTGCATGACCTTTTAACAGTATTCTAACTTCTTGTCCCAAATACATATTAAATCTCCAAGGTGTTCTCTATCATTCTTTTCAAATGCTCAGGCTCTGAATAAATCCATTGTACTCCTCTAGGACCATATATAATTTTTCCGCTTCTGAAAAGATATTCTAGTATAATTTGTAATGTTTGGTGCATAATCTGTTTTGGCAATTTTTGCTTTAGTTCAGTAATTTTTATAGGTATATCTCTATGTCCTTTTAGAAAATCCTCTACCATCAAGACAGTATTAAGGTTAGGATATCTTTTTATTTTATTGTCTTTCTTTTCAATCATTTCATTATTAGTAAATTCGAGTTCTGGCATTTTTATCACTTATTTATATCAATTGATAGCTATAAAGTATCAAATACTATATAAATGTTTTGTTTATAGGCATTGTCAACTTAAGTGAGTAAGGCTTGTCTTATGGGGACTATGTTGAACAATTAACATATCTTTTATTTCTTAAGATGGATGATGAAAGAGCAAAGCCTCTATTTAATAAAGAGTCAGCTATTCCAAAAAAATTCGGCTGGGAAGAACTAAAATATAAAGATGGTGCAGGATTTGAAGCACATTATATAGATATTCTAAGAGAGTTAGGTAAGGGAGAAGGTATCATTGAGGTAATTTTTTGGAAAAGCGCATAATAAAATTCAGGATCCAGCTAAATTAAGAAAATTAATTTTGGGTTAACATGATGAAGGAACAATTTAATCAAAATTGTGCAACCTTTGATGAATTTAAGAATCCTCGTCAGAAAAATTTATGTAATACATAAAGGTGAGAACAAAATTTAGCATAACAAATTGTTAGGCGACCCCGGACAAGGCTCGAACATAATGAGAGATTTTTTTATTCCTTCATGGGCTTAATACCCTGTAGTTTACTGCGACTATTTTTCATGAAGGAATGAATAAAATTTTGAAATTCCGTTTGAATTCCCGTAATACTCCTAAGCTCTGCTCCGTTTGGGGTAGGGAATTTCAATAATTTTTTTTTATTCCTATTTGGGTTTAATACCCCGCAGCTTGCTGCGTTAGTTTATTAAACTCAAATTTGTTCTTTTCTTTTATGGAAACTAAATATGCTTGTCATTGTAGTTATAGGATTCGGTACCATATGGTTTTTGTTAT